>JADIND010000039.1 GCA_017694215.1 Candidatus Scatousia excrementipullorum
GTATTGTATTTACCGGTTAATTTTACGGAAAAATCGTTAATCTTGCGAATAACAATTTCCCCTGCACCGACAGATTCTCCTGAAATCGTCATTTTTCCGTTTTCGCCATCCAGCACAAAGTCCACGGCATTTGGATGTCTGTTAAAATCTTCAAGATATTCATAATTATATTCAAATTGTTGTGCAAGTTCGGATGAAAAAATATTTTTAATTCGGGAATCATCTACTGGAAGTCCCAGTAATCCTGCCAGAAGCCCCTTATCAGTTCCGTGACCTTTTCCTGTTTGAGCAAAAGAATTATAGAGTATGAAGGTTACTTTTTCAGGCTTTTTTTGATAAATATTTTTTGCCATAAGCCCGAGTCTTACAGCACCTGCAGTATGTGAACTTGAAGGCCCCGCCATTATCGGGGAAATTATATCAATTATTGTTGATTGTTTCATTTGTATTACCTATTCCTGTTGATTATAACATTAACATGACCGGATATTAAAGAATGTAAAATTTTTATAAAGAAATAGCAATATTTCCAAATTTTATGGTTTTATATATATGTAATGTAAAAGTGTTTTTATTTTGATTAGGTAGTGTGAATTAAAAGGAGAATAAATGTTTAGTCCTGAATTTATGAAATTTTTGATTAACTATCAGAAATCTGATTTTACCCCTCAAGAAACAAAAAAGGAAATTGAGTTTGATGACAAACGCGGCGGAAAGCTTGCTGAAGTTTTTGTTGTCGTTAATAAATAAATTTTTGTTAAAGTTGATTTGTAAAGACCTTACCTGTTAGCGGCAGTCTATGCTGTATGCAGATATTCGTATTCTGTTGTCTGTAAGAGCATAAAAAAAGAGCCGCAAAAGCGGCTCTTGGAATAAACTTTTGATTCATTCCTCAAATAGTGTGAAGTGTAGTGTGTGTGCTTAAATTTCGTTTTTGATTCCTCGAATTTAAGCGTCCTCGTGTTACACTTATATAAAAAATTTTTTGTATATAAAATTGCTATATTTTATCTATTTTAAATATATTTTGTTACAAAACTTTATAATTAACTCTATGAAACCTTACTAAATTGCGTTATAATAAAACTATAGAACAGGTTTTCAGATTAATAAAAGGAGAGTTATGAAAATATTAATTTCTAATGATGACGGAATAGCTGCAAATGGTATAAGAGTGTTGACAAAGGCTCTGGCACCTGATCATGATGTATATGTCATTGCTCCTGACAGGGAAAGAAGTGCAGCAGGACATTCCTTGACATTACATACACCGTTGAGGGTTGAAGAATTGGAAACAATAACAGGTGCCAAAAGAACCTGGGTTACAACAGGTACTCCGGGGGATTGCGTAAAAATCGGGATAAATGCAATTTTGTCAGAAGACGAAATGCCTGATATTGTTATTTCTGGAATTAATCACGGGCCAAATTTAGGCTCTGATATTCTCTATTCGGGAACTGTAAGCTGTGCAATGGAAGGTGCAATGATGGGTATTCCGAGTATTGCTGTTTCTTTAGCCAGTATGCAGAGTGATTATGAAGATTTTGAGTTTACCGGAAGATTTGTTAATTCATTATTGAAGAAAATAGAAGGATTTCCGTTCCCGCCAAAATCAATTTTAAATGTTAATGTTCCGTCACTGGATGAAGATGATATTGCAGGTGTTGCTATTACGGAACTTGGAAGCAGAATGTTTACAAATACTTATGAAAAAAGAGTTGACCCGAGAGGCAAGGTGTATTACTGGATGGCAGGGGAATTGACGAATGAACCTAATGATGCAAATACAGATATTGCCGCTGTACGCAATAACAAAATTTCTATAACACCCGTGACGTATGAGATGACAAAAGAAGATTACATTGCAAGTCTTGATAAAATACTTTGCAGTGACAATGCCTGCAACTGGTATTAATAATATTTCTTAATAAAAAAGCAAAAATTTTCTCCTGCTGTTTTTTATTATTATATGTGTAATAAATAGTAGGAGAAATTTTTCATGGTAAGTTTTAATCCGCAAAAAGTAGCCAGATTAATGGAAAAATGTTCATCAGAAGCCGGTGCCGGCGGTTCTGTAACTTCTAAATTGTCAGCTAAAACTGCAGACACTGCCGCTAGAGAACTGGAAATGGTTCCGAAATATTTGGAACTCGCCAGTTTAAATGGTACCTACAGGTTTACTTCTACAGAAATAAATTCTATTACAAAGCATTTTGAAGTGTTTGAAACAGAGCTTTTGAGAACAGATTTGCTGAAAGAGTTGCTTGCAATAGGAATAGAAAAAGGAAAACCTTTAACTGCGGATGAACTTGGCGGATTTTTAGATGCAACATCTTCTATGACATCTAAAGAACAGAAAAATGTATTGATGTTCTTAAAAGCCGCAAAAGAAAAGGAAGGTGCCAAAGTTACATATCAGAGGCTGCGTGAAAATTTTCCGTATGAAAAATTTAAAGAACGTGAATATAAAAAAAATGAAGGTACCGATTGGCTTAAAAGTCATCCGGAGTGGCTGAGTGAAATAAACCTCAGAGAACGATACCAGATTGCACTTGATGATGAGTACCGGATTGCGTCAAATGAATATTATAATAAAGGTCGTGCAGTGCTAAAAAATCCGCCTGCACAATTTGCGACATCAGGGTTAAATCAGGAAGTTACACGTGCAATAGCTAAGTGTGATGATCCTGTAGGATTTCTTGATGTTATTGAAAAAATTGGTGTTGGCCGTGACGTTTTATATTCTGCAAATGAATTGACAAAACTTTTAAAACTTTCTGACGGAAATCCTGCACTCATCAGAGATCTTGCAACATTGTTTTATCCGGAGGAAATAAGACAGATTGCCAAAGCGTTGGCAGCTGATAGTAAATACAATCTGTCTGAGCATCAAGGTTTAACAATACGTGATTTCTATGACGCTGCGTACACAGGACCAAACTATAAATATTCCAGAAACAAGTTTATAAAGATGTATAATTTGGAGGATAAAGTGAAGTTATCAGAGTTGCATCTTAGAAGATATCTGGATGTTTATTCGGGTTCATTGTGCGGGTTAGGCAGAGGTAAACTGATTACTGACGGTAACTACGAAGGTGGTAAGAAAAGAAAATAATTCTTTAACCCGTAGGATGTAATTTGGTCCTTAATAAAATAAAAAAACTCCGTAAGGAGTCTTATATAAATATCATATCTGATAAAACCGTAGAGCAAATGGCAGACATGAACGTTTATGCAAAACTTGTACGTATTATGAAAGAGTCAACAACGTAATAATATAACATGAGAATAGCTCTGGGGCTGGAGTGTGCGTAAATTCAACTGCACTTTTGTTTATATATATTTGACAATGTGTTGAATAGTATTAGCAACTATAAAGAATAGAATGTATATAATGTCACTTAACCAAATCAAATTATTTTTTCTTGATTTATCTAATTTATTTTTGCCAATCTTGTATATGTCAACAGACATTCTAATAATATAATAAAGTGCTCCTAATGGAATAATTATTAAAACCAATAATGATAACAAAATAGTAATTATTGGAGCGGGTGTAATATGATGTGAAATTATATATCTTGAATATAATAACACACAAATCGAAAACAAAAAGAAATAAGACAATTTAATATAATATTTCGAATATAGCCTGTATTCTTTAAGGATTGAAAACATTTTATTAAGTTTGTTCTTATTCATATAGTAATTACTCATTATAAAATGGTGTCGACGGCGGGACTTGTCTTGGATTTTACTGTCTCTCGGGCAAGTAATTTGCTTCACTACGTTGTCGCAAATTTTGCCCTCACTTACTCGAGTTCGCTCGGTTTGCTCTACTCCACTCTTACGTAAAATCCGCTTAACCCGCTATATACGGATTAAAGCCCTCACCATTCAAGCATATTAAAAAAAGGGATAAACATATGTTATCCCTTTTTTAATGTCGACGGCGGGACTTGAACCCGCACGGGTTTCCCCACACGCCCCTCAAACGTGCACGTATACCGATTCCGTCACGTCGACATAGTTTATTCGTTTTTCAATTTTATGACATTTCTGCCACATCACAACTCTAACACAAACATTTTTATTTTAAAAGCATGTATTTTGTTTTTGCTAAAAATTGTTTAATTTTTAATGTTTTGTAGCTGTCTTCCACGTTTGGCTTGAAGTATTTCCACCAGCCTTTTGGATATTTTTCTTGTAAGTGTTTTAAAAGACGCATGTATTCTTTATAATAATCCGGTTTTAAGTCAGGTTCAAATTTTCCGAGCCATGACGTCGCTTTTGCAAAATATTTGTCTATGAATATACTGTCATATTCCTCAATTCTGCCAAGTTTTATCAAAAGTTCTTCTATTCCTTCTACTACATATATCGGAGAAAAATTCTTTTTCTTTTTAACGGTCATAGCAGAATTAGGTCGGTTTTTTCTGTAACAGTACAGGCATTTGTTCAGTACAGCAATCCTTTGTGCGGTAATCATTGAGTGGAAAAACGGAAGCTGATCCTGACCTACTCCAAGATTCTGGAATACTATATTATTTTGGGTCAAAAATTCCCTGCGGTATAATTTTGTCCATGCCGTTGAAGGAAATTTAAAAATATCTTTTTTTATGTCTTTATAGGAGTAAATTCCTCTATGATACTTTAGAGGTAAGCTTTTTAAGCTGTAACCGCCTTTTGATTTATGAATTTTACCGTTATCCTCCGTATAGCATGATAATCCGCCAAAAACCAGTATATCAAGTTTTTCTGCTGACGCTTTTTTATAAATTTCTGCAAGAACTTTATCATTATCAAGCCAGTCATCTGAATCTATAAAATGAATATATTCCCCTGTTGCAATCTTTAATCCCGTATTTCTGGCAATTCCAGAACCTTCGTTTTTCTTATTTATTACAATAATTCTTTTATCTTTTTGTGCGTAAGTATTAAGAATTTCAAGAGAATTATCGCTTGAGCCGTCGTTAACACAGATTATTTCTATATCATAAAGAGTCTGGTTAATGATAGAATCCAGACAGTTTCCGACATAGTTTGCAACATTATATACGGGCATAATAACGGAAATCTTTGGCATTTCATTACCTCCGTTATTTATTATAACATAAATTTATCTTCCTATTTCAACAGCTTTTAAAGCCATTGATTTTGCAATATTTACTACTGCAAGGTTTGCTTCATATGCACGTTGAGCAAGGATTGCATCGGCCATTTCAACCATAGGGTTTACATTAGATGCTCTTATATAACCGTTTTCATCGGCATCAGGGTGACCGGGTTTGTAAATTTTTTCTCCGAGTGTAGGATCCTCAACACATCCGTTAAATACTACACCGCCCTGTAAATACGGCAGTGTGCCGACTCCGAATACATCTTCTTTCATTTCGTTCATAAGTCCATGAAACGAAATATCCTCTGTCGCATTCAAAACGGGAATACGTCTTACATAATTCGGCGTATCGACGTTCGCAATGTTTTTTGAGTGAACATCAAGACGTAATCCGTGCGTTCTTAATGCACGTCCGCCTATATTCATTGATTCCATTATACTCATAATACTGCTCCCGTTATGTTATTATTACTTACCTACATTTATTACCGTTTTCATTTCGGTAATGATGTTTGACATTCTTCTTGTTGCCATTGTGTAAAGAATGGCGTTATTTTGTATTTCCATCAGTTCTTTATCCGGACGAATTTCTTCCCCTGATTTTACCTCGATGATGGCAGAAGGCCCCAGCCTTTGTGATAGTTTTGTTTCAAGCGGGCTGTTCATTGAGCCGAGATATTCCTGAAAATCAATATCTCTTCTAACGTAACCCGGTGTGTGTACGTTTGCAAGATTTGAACCTAACGCAACCTGTCTTTGCGATATCAAATCCAGCATTAATTCTACTTTTCCTACGCTTGTTGATGGTGAAAACATGTTTTATCCTCTCCCGATTTTATTATTCTCTGATATTAATACCTTTGTTGTACATGTCATCTACAACCTTCATCATTCTGGTACTTGCAAGCATTGAGGCATTCATTCTGAGCATGTCATTTACGGCACTGTATACGTCAACGTTTGAATTCTCAATGTTGTTTTGCTTGAAACATAAATGCTCTTTAACAAGCATTGGTTCTCCGGACTCTTCGGTTGGAACCATTTTGTTCATTCCAGCCTGTTCAAGTCCTTCAGGACAGGCAAATCTTACAAGCGGGATATTCCCGATTTTTTTGCCCGGCGATGATTTTGAGTCGTATGAAATTACGTCTCCGTTTTCTCTTATGATAAATTTGTAGCAGTTTGCGGGTATTTGAATTCCGTTTCCTACAATCCAGTCATCGCTTGTTACCAGATATCCGTTTTTTCCCTGCTTAAAAGAACCGTCACGGGTATATGCAACTTCTCCTGTTTTAGCAAATACAGGGATATATCCGGCTCCGTCTATTGCAACGTCAAACGGGTTGCTGGTAATTCTGATTGAACCCTGCGAATGGTCGGTTCTGACAGCCCCTGTGAGGTATCCGTCCTCATGCAGCATTTGTTCAAAACGTACCCCTTTATAACCGGTGGTGTTAAGGTTTGCCAAGTCATTTGCAATATAACCCAGTTTTTCCCACTGATTAGTTACGTTATTTGTGCTTTTTCTGATTATACCCTGTAAATTCTGCATAATATTATTCCTCTATACTATGATGCCGAGCCTAACTGCGATATGACCTTCTGAAGGTTCTGGTTTTGTATCATAAATATTTGTCTGTTTGCTTCAAATGTTCTTATGATAGGCATAAGACTCATAAATTCGTTTTGCAGAGCTACGTTTGAATATTCGTTGTAACCCTGTTTAATTTTTGGCTCCATAACCAATATTCCGTTAGAATCTACAACACCGACATATGCAACGCTTTCCTGTTTTTTAGTCTTGTCGTTGAATACGCTTAAAAGTCCGTTTTCATCAACTTTTATTTTTTTTAAATCATCAGGTACAACATGCAGTTTTATCGGAATTCCGGCATTTGAAAGTACCTGATGGTCTTCCTGTGTCAGAAGATTGCCCTCTTTATCTATTTTAAAACGTCCGTCACGTGTTAATTTAACGCCTTCGGGACTTCTTGTTTGAAAGTATCCTTTTGTTGATATTGCAAGGTCAAGAGGGTTTTCTGACATCATAATACGTCCGATTTTTTCATCGGTTGTCTGCGAAAGTCCTTTAACCCCCAGTATTTCCGTAAATGATGATATTACGGGTTCCTGTCTTTGATAACCGATTTTATCAAAGCCTATGATGTTCTGGTTTGTCATTGATACAAGCTCGCTTTGTACCTGCATTGCACGTATCGATGTCGCAAATCCGTTTTCAATATAGGAAACTCTTCCGTTTATTATCATTTTACTACCTCTTATTCATATATATTGACGGATATTATTCATGATGAATTAATTTTTTATATAAAAATCATCTATATATATGAATTTATCTTTTCTTTAATGATTTTCAAATTAAAGTCAAGTTTGTATTTTGTCTGCTGTTATGGTAGAATTGAGGCATAGGAGAGAGTAATGGAAAGTCAGATTTTTAAATTAAAAAATAATATTGAAGTTTTTTACAGGCATAATGCCAAAACGCCCAGAATTGCTTTATGTTTTAATTTTTCTGTAAATAAGGCTGAAAAAAATCCGTGTGCTGCGGCTTTGATGGCGAGATTATTTATGCAGGGAACCAAAAATCGTACTGCGGAACAAATCGCTAATGAGCTGGAAGCTTACGCTATTGAGTTTTCTGCTATATTAAAATCTGACTATTTGCAGTTTAAATTTGTTTGTTTGAATGAAGATTTTTCAAAGGCTCTTGAATTAATGTCAGATATTATTAAGAATTCAACTTTTGAGGAATTTGATAAAGAACTTTTAAAAATGAAGGGTGAGATTGTTGCGGAATTGGATTCCCCGAGAACAAAAGTTTCTGATGCTTATGAAAGAACAATGTTTAAGAATCATCCTTACGGAACAACATATACATTGATGCTTGAAAACGCGGATAGTGTTACAAAGCAGGATGTTCTTGATGTTTATGAAGAAATAATGAATAACAGCAGAAAAGTTATTGCACTTGTCGGGGAAATTCCTTTTGAGGAGGCAAAAGAACAGCTTGATAATGCATTTTGTGATATCTCAAATGATAAGGATATTAAAGACCTTCCGGCGGTAAAGGCTTTGAATGGTGCAAATAATACTGAAATTATTAAACCTGACGCAAATCAGGCACATATTTTAAAAGGCTGGCTTGTTCCTTCTTATACAAGTGAAGATTATGCTCCTCTTTTGCTGTTAAATATAATTCTCGGAGCTTCCGGTTTATCGTCAAGGTTGTTTTTAGAATTACGTGACAAAAAAGGGCTTGCTTATGTTGTAAGAAGTTCTTATGAGGCACTTTCTTTATGCGGAAATTTCTCAATTTATATAGCAACTGAACCGAAAAATATTGAAGTTTCAATGGCAGGATTTAAAGAAGAAATTGATAAAATAAAAACTGTTAAAGTCAGTGATGAAGAACTCGAAAACGCAAAAAATAACTTAATCGGCAAATGGGCATTTACGAGGGAAACAAATTTTCAACAGGCTTGTCTATATGCACATAGCGGTGTTCTCGGGCTTGGATTTGATTTTTATGACAGGGCAAAAGAGCTTGTTCTGAAGGTTACTCCGGATCAAATTAAATCTTGTGCTGAAAAATATTTTAATGATAACTATGTTACGGCTGTCTTGAAGCCTTAACCCTGGCGGCTAATAGTTTGTATTCGAGTTTTAGCGGATAATATTTCAGAGTTTGAGGTGCTGCTTTGAAATATATTTTGCTGCTTTCGTTGTTTATGATTTTATCCGTAAAAACTTTTGCGGCTGAGGTTAATAATTTTTATCCCGGTATGTTTTTTAGTCCTGAAATTATAAAAATAGAAAATGTATTCAGAGCGATAGTTAAAGACTGCAGTAACAGTGTCGTATATACAAGAGTTCCGCGTGGTTTAATTGTTAGTGTCGTTCAGTCTGAGCTTTTTGATAACGGAAGTACAGATATAAAAAGATGCGGTCTGCTTGTATTAAATGCTCTTATAAAAGTCCTCAAAACATTCAATAACAGGTGTGTTATTGAATCTCATACCGATGAACTTCTTCCGGAGGGTTCTCCTTATACGGAAGATTGGGAAGTCAGTATCAGACGTGCCAATAAGATAGCTGCGTATATTGTTAAATACGGAAAAATTCCGCCTGAACAAATTTTTCCTTTAGGTTTCGGAAACTTTATGCCGTTTAAAGAAACTGTTTCACGAAGCGGTTTTTCTGACAGCAGAATTGATTTTGTAATCATTGTTTATGATTATAAGCGTTAAGCAATGATGCTTTGATGCATTCTTGATGTTCTGTTTTCACTCAGGATGTTTTTCAATTTCATAATGGCTTGTGCATGAAGCTGGCAGACTCGCGATTCAGACATATTAATGGTTGCCCCTATTTCTTTAAGTGTCATATTTTCCTGATAATACAAAACCATTATAATACGTTCTCTTTCAGGAAGTCTGCGGAGAGCTTTTTCAAGTTCCTGTTTAACGTTTTTTTCTTCCATGCTCTCTTGAGGGTTAAGCTTTACTGTATCCTGAATAGTATCAATTATTTCAACACTGTCATCCGAGTTTCCTTTTTTATCGTAAATAGATGTCATAATAGTGTCTTCAGACATAATTTGAGTAACTTTTTCCGGATCCATATCAAGATACTTTGCTATTTCTGCAGTGGTAGGCATTCTGCCCAGTTCCTGCTTTAGATGTTCCTGTGCATTTTTTATATCTTTAATTTTTTTTCTGACACTTCTCGGCAAAAAATCTTCTGCCCTTATTTTATCTAAAATAGCCCCTCTTATTCTGATTAATGCGTAAGTTTCAAATCTGGTATTTTTTTGAATTGAAAATCTCTCTATTGCGTTAATCAACCCTTCAACACCATACCCTGCAACATCTTCTATAGATACGGTCGGAGGGAGCGAAACTTTTATCCTGCCAACTACATAGCGGATTAAATAGATATACTGGACAATAAGAGTATCTCTTACCTGTTTGTTTGATTTATCTTTGAAATATTCTTGCCAAACGGTAGTTAATTCCTCTTCCGAAAGCCTTTTTATATTGTTATATGATGTAAAATCAAAGCTTTGATCCATTAATCCACCCGAAGTTTTGTAATAATTCTTTACATTTATATTTTATAACATCCCGTGAAGCTAACATCATTTAAAAAGAGGAATGTATAAAAAATACTAAAGTGTGTGGTGGATGTGTCCGATAATTTTTTCCGCAGATTTTATTTAGCTTCTTCTTCAGATTTTTCTTCGTTTTCTGTTTCGACCGGTTGTTTAATTATTTCGAGTTTGGTAATTCTTGCTCCGTCAATTTCTTTTACTATAAAAGTTAAATTATTTAATTCTGCTGTATCGTTAACCTGTGCTAATCTGCCGAGAAGTTTAACAACCAGTCCTCCTATTGTATCAACATCTTCATCATCTATTGAATCTTTGTCGAATCCGAAAAATTCTGCCATTTCGTCCAATCTCATCATGGCATTTGCCATATATTTATTCGGTTCAATTTCTTTAATTTCAATTTCTTCTTCTTCGTCAAATTCGTCCTGAACTTCTCCGAAAATTTCTTCAAGAACATCTTCTAGCGTAATTAAACCGGATGTTCCGCCAAATTCATCAATAACAATAGCCATTTGTCCCTTTCTTTTTTTGAATTCAAGAACAAGATTATCCATTGTTATTGTTTCCGGAACAAGCAGAATATCTCTCAATAAAGATTTGATAGGTCTTTCTTCATTTTTAATAGAAAGCGAATATAAATCTTTAACATGTATAAGTCCGATGATATGGTCTATATCTTCACTGTATACAGGATATCTTGTATATTGATTTTCAGCGGCAAGTTTATTGAGTTCTTCAAGCGTCATATCTTCCGGAATACAAACCATATCGGTTCTTGGAATCATTACCTGTTTTGCTGTTAAATCTGAAAATTTAAATACATTATGAAGCATATCTTTTTCTGTTTCATTTAAAACTCCGCCTTTGTAACTTTGTTTTACAAGCATATCAAGTTCTTCTGTTGAATGAACAAGAGAACCTTTATGCGAATGAGGAATATGCATCATATTGAGTACAGAATTTCCGAATCCGTTCAAAAGCCAGATGAACGGGTTAAATACAACCGTTATCATCTGCATTGGTTTTGCAACAAATAATGCTGTTTTTTCGGTATATTCAAGAGCTATCGATTTAGGTATCAATTCGCCTATAACAACATGAAGGAATGTAATCAATGCGAAGGAAATTGATACAGATACAGTATGAGTTGCGATTGTATGGCTTACACCGGGGAGAAAATTGAATATCGGTTCTATAATTCTTGCAAGGGTGCCTTCTCCTACCCAACCTAAACCGATACTGGATATTGTGACCCCGAGTTGTACCGCTGCAATAAATTTATCTAAATCTTTTAGTGCTTCCATTGCAACTTTTGCGGTGTTGTTGCCTTCATTTACCAGTTGTTCTATTCTGGTTTTGCGGACTTTTACCATTGCAAATTCAGAAGCAACAAAAAATCCGTTAGAAAGTAATAAAAATATTATGATACCTAAATTTACTGCAATACTGCTCATCTCACTCATTTATAATATATTCCCTTTATATTTAATCTCATTTACTTTTTAAAGTAATTATAATATTACCGGCTCTAAAATGCAACTGACTTATTTCACGTTTACATCTCTTAACTGGGTATAAATCATAGTGGAGAATCCCTTTGTGGAAACTACATCTATAATTTTATACTGATTCGGTTGTACAAGCAGTGACGGAGACGATATGTGATAGATTCCGTCCTGCATTTTTTCACTGTTGAGGTGATAGTGTCCAGATATAACTGCCTTGACGTTAGGATATTTTTTCAGGAGTTCTAAATATTTTTCTTTTTGATAAGTTCTGTGAGAACGTGATTCCCGAGGTTCTACAAGCGGGAAGTGTTGTAAAATGATGACCTGTTTTTTGTGATATTTTTTTAAGTTTTTTTCAAGCCAGGTAAGAGTTTCTTCTTTATAATAGCCTACGTTTCCAGGGATGACTTCCTTTGCTCCGTCAACTACTATAAACACAAATTCGCCTTTTTTAAAAACATAATTCGGAGTTTTGTATCTGTAAAGAAAATTATTTTCTTTTACGACTTCAAAATATTCTTCTTTCGAAAGACCGTTTGTTTTAAACACATCATGGTTTCCGATAACAAGGTAATAAGGAACATTCAGTTTATTGACTATTCTTATGAAAGCTGCAAGTTCTTCCGGCTGGGGTTTATCTATATTGTCACCGGTGAAAGCAACAAAAGAAACCCCTTCAAGTTTGTTAATGTCCTCAACTGTTTTTTTTAATACTTCCTCGGAATAAGGGTTGCTTATTGTAAAATGCGGATCCGTTACCTGAACAAATTTAATCTCACCTGCAGTTGCAATATTTTGTATTAATAATCCCGAAATCAGAGTTATAATAAATTTTAAAAATAAATTTTTCATGTAATACTCCAAAACTTTTTTATGAAAAAATTATATCATGAATTGAATTCGTATGATAAAATATTAAAAAACGGAGAAGAAATGAGGCTAGATAAATTTTTAAAAGTTTCAAGATTAATCAAAAGAAGAACTGTTGCAAATGAGGTTTCCGATACGGGCAGAATAAGCGTAAACGGAAATCCTGCAAAAGCCGCCAAACAACTGAAAGAAGGCGATATTATAGAAATTGAATACGCAAACAGAACTGTAAAGGTAAAAGTTCTGAAAGTTCCGACTGGTAATGTAAGCGTTCAGGAAGCTCCATCTTTATATGAAGTTTTAGATATGTAGGAATATTTTTATTTGTCTGCCTTACGAATATTTATTTATAAGTTTTGAAAATTTTAAGTACATGTCGCGTATATTTTCACCTTCACGGAAAGCATTTGCTTCTAATAAGTTATTTTTGTATTCCTTCATTATTTGTTCAAAATAAGAAGATACTACATTTATTCCGTTAAGCATACCGGGACTCTTATAATTTCTGGCTGCTTCCATATATTTTTTTGCTTCTTCATATTCGGGTGTATTTTGGAGGATTTTACCTTTTTCCTTGACTATTTCATCAAGAAATCCTGTTTTTTCGACTAGTTTACTTTTGCATTTTTCAATAAATAATTGGAGTTTTTCTTTTGGAATTTCATCAAATTTAGATGTATTAAATTCCTGAGAGCAATATAAAGGATTCATTTTTAAGTGAGTTATTGCTCTTTGAGCGTATGCATCCAGTAATGCATCTTTTCCGAAAGCTCGATACATCATTTCTGTTTGTTTTGCGTGTTCCAATTCGTGACGAATAAAGTTAAACTGGTCAGCTTTGGTTTTTAAACCTCCAAGACATAATTCTATGCTATCAAAACTTGATTTACAGCTTGCTTGATGCGGTTTTATAATAAGTTCCGGTTTTTTAGCCAGCCCAACAGCATCTGCAAGTTTGTTATATGCAGCTTTTATAAACTCCTCTCCATTTAGTTTGTTCGTATCTTTAAAAATTCGCAAATAGGTTTCATTCATTTCTCCGTTATTAATTAATTCTTGAAATTTAGCTTCCAGTTTTGCTGTATTTTTTCCTCTGATGCCGAAATATATTGCCGTTCCAAGTAGTGCAAGAGCAGCAGTTCCGGCTATAATTTTTGAGGTATTACTAATAGGCTTTTTCTCATTGGTTTTACCCTGTGTTTCATTCGTTAACGAAGAAGATTTATTCATGCTTTGCACTGAAACTGAAGGTTGAACAATAGAATTTAATTGCATAAGATATTACCTTTAGATTCTACACATATATTTCAAAAATAAGTTGTAATAAATTTTGATAAATATTGCATTAATATTAAAATATTGTTACATTATCAAGGAAGTTTGTTATAGCTTTTTTTATAGTAAAATTATTTTATGGATATTTCGGAAGCCAAAAAAATCTGGAGTGAGGTAAAGGTTATATTAAGGGATACGATTCCCGACCATGCGTATTATACTTGGGTTGAGCCTATGGAAGCCGGAGGGTTTGACAATAACACTTTTAGTTTGATTACCGTCCATGCAATGGCTGTTCAGATTTTGAGGCAGAATTATTTTGCAAAATTTCATGAGGCGTTTAAAAAGGTTCTGAATCATGAAGTTGAAGTTACAATAACTTATGATAATGATTTTGCAACCCAATATGAGAAAGCAAGGAAAAAAGAAGAAAGAAACCGCTTGAGGGCAAAACTGCAAACGGATGGGACGGCATCTTCCGCAATGGATAATCTGGCTCAGATGCAGTCTGCCGCTAATCTTAACCTTAAATATAAGTTTGAAAATTTTGTTGTGGGGGAAAACAGCAGATTTGCTTATGCCGTTGCCTATTCAGTTGCTCAAAATCCTGCTAAAAAATATAATCCTTTATTTATTTACGGAGCATCCGGTCTAGGAAAAACACACTTGATGCAGGCTATAGGTCATTAT
>JADIND010000040.1 GCA_017694215.1 Candidatus Scatousia excrementipullorum
GTTCCAGAGTATCCAGATTGTGTTTATAGTTACTTCCGCCTTCCATCATTATCTGCTGCTGTATCATACCTGGATCCATTACTTCCGGAGCCGATAATGCAGGGGTAATCGATGCAGGCATTGCCATCGTGCAGAAAGCAGATACACATAATATGCCTTTTATCATCGATACTTTAGTTTTGTTCTTTTCCATTATTCACCTTCAATTATTTAGTATTTGTTTTTAGTTCGTCACTCTTTTTATTACTAATAATTATTATTAAAAACCGACCAAAAATTTTTTTGCTATAAATTTACAAAAATTTATATTTAAATTTGCAGTTTTTGTTTCCACCTGTTATTATTATAGGGGATAACTCAATCAGTGTAAAGATTCTTATAAAAAGTTCATATTTTTATATGAGATTAATTAGAAAAATCAATTTTTTATGGTACTATTGTGAAGGATAAAGGAGAGTATTATGAACAAAAATTTAAAATTATTGGCTGTTACGGCTGCTGCATTTGTTATTGGTTTTTCAGCAAGCAACTTTGCTATGTCTGATGTTCCGGCAAGTTATAAAGTAGCTGTTGTTGATGTTACACAGGTTGTTAATTCTTCAAATCAGGTTAAGGCTTTGAAAAAAGAACAGCAGACTAAAATGGAAGAAGTCCTCAAATACATTGATAAAGCAAGAAAAGATGTAGCTGCTGTTTCTGACGAAAAACAGAAAAAAGCTTTAGAAGAAAAATACAACAAGGAATTGCTTGCAAAACGTGATAAACTTGAAAAAGAATACACTACAAAATTAGCTGCTATTGATAAGAGCATTTCTTCAACAATAGATGCTCAGGCTAAAGCAGGAAATTATGATTTAGTTCTTGCTAAAGGTGTTGTACTTCATGGCGGTACCGATATTACCCAGGAAGTTATCAAAGCTGTTAAATAGTTTGAATATTTAATATTTAGTAAAACTCCGGATTCTATTTGATGTTTTCCGGAGTTTTTGTCTGAATTTGTAATTTTATTTTTGTTAAATTTTTGTTCATAAAAAATAACCCTCCGAATTATTCGGAGAGTTATTTTATTTTATTTGCAGATAATTTATTTCAATGATACATCTTTATATGAACCTGCAAATTTGTTTGCATAAGTTGTGTGCAGTATTTCATGTGCTTTATGGGAATTCGGATGTTCCAGATATTCCTGATAAAGTTTTTGAATTGACGGGTTCATATGAGATTTACGCAAAGGTAATGTGCTGTCTTCTTTGTATAAACCTTCTGCACGTTCACCTTTAATTTTACTGTCATCACAGCTTCTCGGTTGACCTCCGCCATTTACGCAACCCCCTGGACATGCCATTACTTCAAGCATTTGAAAATCGGCTTTGCCCTCTTTAATTTCTCTTAGTGCTTTTTCAGCTTCTTTTAATGTTGAAACTACTCTGACTACAAGCTTTGTGCCCTTAAGGTCAAGTTCAATCGTTCGTGAACGGTTTGAAGTTCCTCTCATTTGTTTTATATCAACATCGTTAAGTTGTTCTCCGGTTGCAAACTCATAAGCAGTTCTGACTGCAGCTTCCGCAACTCCGCCAGATGCCCCAAAGATAGTACCGGCACCGGAATATTCTCCGAAAGGAGAATCGTGATCTTCAGGTTCAAGTGAGTTAAAATTAATACCTGCTTCTTTTATCATTCTGCCGAGTTCTTGTGTTGTCAAAACATAATCGGTATCAGGGCGTCCGTTCCGAGCAAGTTCAGGACGTTTGCATTCATATTTTTTGGCTGTACATGGCATAATTGCAACAACCACAAGATTTTCTCTTTCAATGCCAAGTTGTTTCGGAACTAAATCTACAAGTACCGGTGAAAGCATTGACATTGGCGATTTACAGCTTGACAGATGATGTAACATATCCGGATGCTGGTCTTCCAGATATTTAACCCATGCAGGACAGCAAGATGTAAACAATGGAAGATTTTGCCCTGATTTCAGTCTTTCAAGGAATTCTGTTGCTTCTTCCATAATGGTTAAATCAGCCGAGAAGTTTGTGTCATAGACTTTGTCAAATCCTATTTTTCTCAATGCGGCATTCATTAAACCAATAATGTTATCTCCCGGTTTAAGACCAAACATTTCTCCGAGAGCTACACGTGTTGCCGGAGCCATTTGAACAACGACAGTTTTATCTTTGTTCGTAATTTCACTCCAAACTTTTTCTATATCTGTTTTTATTGTTAATGCTCCGGTAGGACAAACAGCGGCACATTGACCGCAGTTTACACAATCAACCTGACCGAGAGGTCTGCCGTTCATAGGTTGAACAACTGTTTTGGAACCTCTGTTTGCAAAGCCTAAAACTGCATGACCCTGAAATTCCGCACAAGCTCTGACACACGCTCCGCAAAGAATACATTTATTAGGGTCACGGACAAGTGACGGGCTGCTGTCATCAATCGGAAGGTATTCATCAGGTTGTTTTTCTGCATATCTGATTTTTCTGATTCCGTATTCTTCTGCATATTGCTGTAATTCACAATTTCCTGATTTTTCGCAGGTTAAGCACTCTTTATCATGATTTGCAAGTAGAAGTTCAAGAACGGTTTTTCTGATTCTTCTTGTTTTTTCGGTATTAAGATGAATTTTTAACCCATTTTCAGGAGGCATTGTACAGGATGACTGAATTCCGCGACCTTCTACTTCCACCACACACATTCTGCATGCCCCGAACTGTGTTAAATCCGGACGGTAGCAAAATGTCGGAACATTCATACCTGCTTTTCTTATTACTTCAAGTAAGTTTGGTTCGTCCGTAAATTCAACTTCTTTACCATCTATGAATAATGTTTTTTTATCTGTATCTGTCATAATATTATTCCTTTTTTATTTAGTGAATACTGAAGAGTTTGCTTTCACTCTTCACTTCTCACGTATTACTCTAAAACTATTGCTCTGAACGGGCAGTTGGTTAAGCATGCTTCACACTTAATACATTTTTCCTGATTAATGTGGTGAGGCTGTTTAACTGTTCCTTCAATAGCACCGACAGGGCATGTTCTTGCACATTTAGTACAACCTTTACAGAGTTCTGGCTGAATTACAATTTTCTTCATTGCAGTACAAACTCCGGCAGGACATTTTTTGTCTTTAATGTGTGCGATATATTCATCTCTGAAATATTTCAAAGTTGAAAGTACAGGGTTAGGTGCTGTCTTACCGAGACCGCACAGGGAACCTTCTTTAACAGATTGAGCAAGTTCTTCCAGAATTTCCAAATCTTTCATTTCGCCTTTACCGGCTACTATTTTTTCCAGAATTTTCAACATATTCTTGGTTCCTTCGCGGCAAGGAACGCATTTGCCGCAGCTCTCATGCTGGGTAAAATTCATGAAGAATCTTGCAACTTCCACAATACATGTGTCTTCAGCCATAACTACAAGTCCGCCGGAACCCACCATAGCACCGGCTTTTGTCAGGCTTTCGTAATCCATCGGCAAATCAAGGTGTTCTTCTGTTAAGCATCCGCCGGAAGGACCTCCGATTTGGACTGCTTTAAATTTTTTACCGCCTCTGATACCGCCTCCGATATCAAATACAATTTCTCTTAATGTTGTCCCCATAGGAACTTCAATTAAGCCCGTATTGTTAACTTCTCCTGTGAGTGCGAATGTTTTTGTACCTTTTGAAGTTTCTGTTCCGAAAGAAGAGAACCAATCTGCACCTTTAAGCATAATAACAGGAACATTTGCCAGAGTTTCAACGTTATTAATTAATGTTGGACGGCCAAAAAGACCTTTGTTCGCAGGGAAAGGCGGTTTTGGCCTTGGCATACCTCTTTCTCCTTCAATAGATGCAATAAGAGCGGATTCTTCGCCGCAAACAAAAGCTCCTGCACCTTCTTTAATATGTATTGTTAAAGAGAAATCGCTTCCCATAATATTTTTTCCGAGGAAATGTCTTTCTTCTGCATCTGCTATTGCTTTTCTTAATCGTTTAATAGCAAGCGGATATTCTGCTCTAACATAGATATAACCTTCATCAGCACCTATTGCAAATGCTGCTATAGCCATGCCTTCAAGCAGTTTATGCGGATCTCCTTCCATAACTGATCTGTCCATGAAAGCACCCGGGTCACCTTCGTCACCGTTACAAACAATATAAGATTTTCCACCTTTATTTGCTGCGGTAAATCTCCATTTTCTGCCTGTTGGAAAACCTGCTCCGCCTCTGCCTCTTAATCCTGATTTTTCTATTTCTGCAATAACTGCATCCGGATCATTCTGCTCAATAACGTTAGCAAGTGCTTCATAACCTCTTACCGCTATTGCTTCATCAATACACTCAGCATTAATGTGTCCGCAGTTTGCAAGAGCTGTTCTTGTTTGTTTTGCGTAGAAGTTAATATCTTCTGCTTTATGTACGTGTTCATGAGTTTTAGGATCAGTGTAGAGAAGTCTTTCTACAGGTTTATTATTTTTTATGTGGCTTTCATAAATTTCTTCAACATCTTCTGGTTTTACTTTTACATAAACTACATGTTTATCCGGAATTAAAACAAGAACTCCCTGTTCACAAAAGCCATGGCATCCAGTCGGAACTATCGTCATTTTATCGTAATCCGAGAGTACCGATACGTCTGCACCGAGTTCTTTAAATTTATCTATAACTTTTAGCGAGCCGTTTGCAACGCATCCTGTGCCGGCACATACAAGAACTCTTAAACCCTGTTGTTTTAACTGTTCCTGAGCTTTTTGCTGTTCTTCTTTTATATTAATATTCAATGCTGTTTTTTCCATATTATCTGTCCTCTTTCAAAAGGGTATCCAAAACGATTGTAATAGCGTCAGATGTCATCTGTGGATAGACCTTTCCGTTTATAACTACAACAGGTGCCAGACCGCATGCACCCAGACAACTTACTGTTTCCAATGAGAACAGTCCGTCATCGGTTGTCATTTTACCGTCTTTAAGATCAAGTCTGGCTTTAATGGCATTAAGAACCGGCATTGAGCCTCTTACGTGACATGCGGTTCCATCGCAGACTTTAATTTCAAATTTACCCTTTGGCTCCAGTGAAAACTGGGCATAAAAAGTTGCTACACCGTAAACGGTAGCAGGCGATAAGCCCTCAATTTTTGTACCGATATAAATCATGGCTTCTTCAGGCAGATACCGGTAAACTTCCTGAACTTTTTGCAATATCGCAATCAAATTGGATTTTTTACATTCATAAGAATTGATAATCTCATCCAATTTAGATGTGTTGATTTTGTGAGGATTTTCTACACTCATCTTGCACTCCTCCTATATGAAATGTATTAACACTATGATTGTATTAGTTAACCCAAAAACATTGTACAATCTGGTAAAATTATCGCATAAGGAGGGTTTAAAATCAAGTTTTTAAGATTTTTTGCCTTTAATTGCAGATGTAAGATTGCTGATATGTCTGTAAACTGTTTTAAGAAAATTATCTTCTGAGGTAAAATGGCCTTGATAAATGTATTCTGTTCCTGAATCTGTATTATGGAGTATTCTTGAATTTTTTCTTTCAAAGACATATTCTTTAGATGTGTCTGCCGGCATCATAACTTCTTTTGATTTTCCGTTGAGCATATCAGTTACGCGTATTGTTATATTGTCTCCTAATGTTTTTTCAATTTCAGGGTTAATTTGTTTTGTAAACGCCATGGTTTCTGATGTATCATAGATATCAACGTTAACACAATTTTTTCTTGCAAAATTTGCAATGGTTTCCCTTGCCATATCTATCTGATTGTATGCATCTGAATCCATTTTCATTCTTGATGTGTTTACTAATTCGTTAATTTCTTTTTGATGTTTGTTATACTTTGCTATGTCAATTCGTTTTTGAATGTTGTTGAATATTTTATTGATTTTCATGATTCACCCTTTTTCTTTTATCTACTTTACTATGAATTTTTAAAAACTCCTGATAAAATTTTTTGCTATTTTTATATGATTATATTAACTTTTTGCAATAATTATTTATAGGACAGATATCACATTTCGGATTTATAGGTTTACAAACATTTTGCCCGTGGGTTACCAGAAGAGTGTTTATGTCTATCCAGTGTTTTACGGGCAGCTTGTCTCTCAGGGCAAATTCAGTTTCTTCCGGAGTTCTGGTTTTTACATAACCGAGTCTGTTAAAAATTCTGTGAACATGTACATCCACACAGATTGCGGGTTTGTTAAAACCTCTGCTCATTACAAGGTTTGCGGTTTTTCTGCCAACGCCATTGAATTTTGTCATTTCTTCTATTGATTCCGGAACCTGCGAATTGTATTTTTCTACAAGCTCTTTTGATAGTTCTACTATTTGTTTTGCTTTATTGGCATAAAAACCGACAGGATAGATTGCTTTTTCCAGTTTTTTTACATCACACTTTGCAAAATCTTCCGGAGTTCTGCCAAGTTTAAGCATTCTTAATGTTGCCGGATAGGTTGTTTTATCATTTGTTCTGAGGCTTAATATGCAGGCGATTAACACAAGATAAGGATCATTAAATGTATCCATAAGATGTACAAATTCGCTTCGGGGTTGATCAGCTTCTTTTAATGCTTCTACTATTTTGTCTATCTTTTCATCTTCTGCGTTTTTTAAACTCTCTTTGTTAATTTTTACTGTTTTTACAGGTACTTTTGATTTTTGTCTATCCATTTAAAAGTTCCTCAATGTTCAGATTAGTTTTAAGTTTCAATGCATAAATATTATCTTTAGCAAATTTCTGTAATTTGACAGCATCTTTTTCTGTTGTGACAATTTTCCCTTTTATTTTTTCAATATCTGATAAAACATAAGAGTGATGATCATCAAACGGAATCATTTCTTTAATATTATATTCCTGTAAAAAGTCAAAAAACTGGCCGGGCTGGCCTATTGCACAAATTGCAGTTATTTCTTCTCCTTGTTCAAGTTTTTCACCTGTTTTTATATTATATATATAATCCGGTTCTGCTTTACATACAAAAGTCGGAATCTTCAATCTTTTTTGTGTGATTTTTGCAATTTTTTCAGCTCTTGTGTGGTCAAAATTTTTGCTTACAATAACCATTCTGTCAATTCGTTTGAATGCTTCGGCACCTTCTCTCAGAGGGCCTGCCGGTAAAAGCTTTTCATTACCGAATCCTTTTTCACTGTCAGAAAGTACAATATCCAAATTCCTGTATAATTTTCTGTGCTGAAATCCGTCATCAAGTATAATTTTAGTTACATCAAATTTCTCAATAGCATATTTAGCTGCGGCAAATCTGTTTTTTGATGTTACAACGACAGCACCTTTTGCATTTTCGGCAAGCCAGTATGGTTCGTCCCCTGCAAGGTTTGCATTGTAGTAAATTTTTTCTCCGTCACTTATCAGATTAATTTGTTTGTTTGAAAGTTTACCGCCATAGCCTCTAGAAATGATTGCGGTTTTTTCACCGTTTGCAATGAAATATTTTGCGATTTCCGCAACTACAGGAGTTTTTCCGACGCCGCCTGTAGTAATGTTTCCGACTGAAATTACGTAGGCGTTAACCTTTTTAGGCTTCAGTATTTTTTTGTCGTAAAGGTAGTTCTTCAGATAACTGCAAATCCCATAAAGAATTGACGCAAATTCAAGTATTTTAATAATTACTCCTTTTGCCTCTTTGTCATAGTGAATTTTTGTTATTTCCGTTTTTAGATTTTTCATATGTTTATTTTTATTATATGAAGGTCTTATTTTCTCAACGTCAGTATCGAAAACAAAACCTTCATATGCATATTATTGTAGATTAAAACATTAATCTGAAAAGTAAGAATCTCTTATTCAATTTTTCCGAGAATTTTCTTAAGTTGCAGGTTGTTGCGGAAGTTTCTTCCAGAATAGTCTGCAGTTGAGTTTTGTTTTCCGGTGTAAGTTGATTTAATGTCGCAAGCGAGGTATTAATTTGTATCATTGCAGAATTTGCATTTTCAACCGTTTCTGTTAATGTACGTTTCAGTTTAGTATCTTTAGTCATTGTATTAATAAATTCACTGATTTCATTAATGTTATGAGCAATTTGTCTGATATCGGACGCCATTTGTTCTGCCTCCTGATCATTACCCATAATTTTGTTCAGATTTTTTGACAGTTGATCTATTGATGCTGTTGTTGAATACAATGATTTTTTAAACTGAGGATCCCCGATTACGTTATTAATATTTTCAGATAATTTGTTGAAGTCTGATGTAGCTTGATTTACTAATGTTATCAGTTCTTCTATATCATCTTTTGAATCGTCAAGAAGTTTGTTAACTTTTTCCACAGTTGTATTGGCATCCTGAGTAATGCTGTCTATATGCTTGATAGTATCCTTCAAATCAGCAATAGTTTCGTCTGACAGAAGCATATTAATTTTTTGATTGGTTTCAGTCAATGTTTCGGCTGCTTTATACTGCCATTCCATGAAGTCGGCAATTCTCATAGGTTCAATTATTGTATATGGTGATGTCTGTTTAGGATATGGCAGAACAGTATCGTCTATTGTAGCAATCCTTAATTTTTTATTGCCCTGATTATCTCTTATGGCCGTTCCTTTTACAAATTCAGGCAAAATTAACCCTGGTAAATCAACTACATAATCAATTTTATATGCATAATTTGTTTTAATTTTGTCTCTTGATGTATATGGAACCGCTTCTCTTGAGGTAACTTCAATATTTTTAATTTTACCTACATCATAGTATTTATCATCAAGTTTCATTTCTACAATGTCATCTTTATAAAGAATATCTTTGTTTACCATAGGTATATAAAGAGTTCTGGTTTTAGGCGGCGTGATTTCCAAAAATAATTCGCCTATAAGTCCTGATTGTTGAATACTGAACATAGAAGCTTTAGGAATTTCTATATCAGGTTCTGTTATAACAAATCTTACTTTTACATAGTTGTTATCCTGAGTTATGACAGGCGTAATTTCTTCAACCTGACCAACTTTCAGCCCCATCATCTGAACTCCTGAACCCGGACGCATGCCATTGACATCTTTGAATTGAATTTCAATTCTGTCTGCCGATGAAAAAGCTCTTCCTTTGACTCTTAATACGATACCTATAAGTAAAACTAATGATATAAGTGCCAGAAGACCAACTTTAAATGATGATGAAAATTTCATTTATAACCTTTCCTGGATAATAACTTCCTACAAAAAAATTGTAGCAGAAACAATTATATAATGCAAAAGGTTAAGATTACAGATAGTTTGCAAGGATATTTTTCACGTAATTTTGAGTTTCCTGATACGGAGGAACTCCGGAATATTTATCTACGGCACCAGGTCCAGCGTTGTAAGCTGCCAGTGCCAGAATGATGTTGCCGTTATATCTTTCAAGCATTGATTTTAAATATCTTACGCCTCCGTCAACATTTTGAACCGGATTGAATGCGTTTTGAACGCCTAAGCTTTTTGCTGTTGCAGGCATTAATTGCATCAATCCCATTGCTCCGGCTTTTGATTTTGCGTTCGGATTAAATCCGGATTCCTGTCTTATAAGAGCTTTAACAAGTCTGTCATCAACTCCGTATTTATCAGATATCATTGTTACCATATCCAAAATTTGTGATTTTGTACCCGGATTTCCTATATTAAGTGTGGAAATCTCTCTATTATTATTTGTTCCGGAAAGTTCACCTATTGCATTTGCAAGACTTTCTGTTTGTTTATGTTTAAGCAGGCTTGCATTTACTTTCATGCCCTGCGAGCCTAGAAGCAAATTTCCGAATCCGGTTGGCGGAATTGAAGATTTAAGTATGCTTTCAAAAGAATCAGGGTCATCATTTACTGCTCTGTTTTGAGGATAAATAGCATCCATCGGATTCAAATTCTGGTTGTTTCCGTAAATTTTATTTTTAAATCCTTCAATTTGGGAATTCAATGTCGCATACCGCTGCATTGCAGCCGCTTTGCCGCTTGAGGACAATAAATTTTGTATCATTTTTGAAAACATAACTACTCTACCCTTATTCTGGCAATTTTATTATATTGTTAAATTCCTTACCTGTTATCATTTGAAATAATGATTTTTTTTTGTAAGTCAAAATTTATGCACTTACATTTGCCATGGTGTTAGTTTTTTGTGCATATTTAACAAGCGAATTAAATATAAGCGGATTATATTTTCCGTCCTGCACATCCTTTAATATTACTGTTAATGCCTCTTTTGATGTCATTGGTTTTTTGTAGGAGCGTTTTTCCGTTAGTGCGGAATATTTATCTGCCATTGATACAATCTGCAGGTTAATGTCTGCGAAAAACGTATTATCAACAAACGGATAGCCTGTTTTTTTCGCATTCTGGTGGTGGTTTTTAATTAAATTTAATGTTTTTTTGTCAAGTCCGCTGTTTTTTAGAAGTTCATAACTTAATTCTGAATGCTTGTGCATTATTTCTGTTTCTTCTCCCGAAAGTTTTCCTTCTTTGTTTAATATTTCCGCAGGAATCAGAACCTTCCCTATATCGTGGAGATATGCTGCATTTTCTACAGCCTGCCTGTCTGTTTTTTGTTTGAGTGAAAACGGAAGGTTATCAATAATTCCGGCGGCTATCTCTCTTGTGTCGCTGGCATGATGTGTTTGGATTTCTTCAAGTTCTTTCATGTTTAATTTTAACGGAATATTGGCTTCTTTCAGTATTATATTTATTTTCGAATTTTCTTTAATAGCTTTGTTCAGTGCAAATTCTGTCGTATATTTCTTCGGAGTAGTTGATTCAAAGCAATCAGATGTAAGATTTGAGCCTGCAAATCTTACATTGTGTCCCGGAGGATTAATTCTGTAATTCGTATTTACTACACCGGAATTGCCGGTATTATTTACACTGATTGCCATTTATTTCCTACACAAAAATCTAACCTGTCCTGTTATATTTATATAAAGTATTTTTGTTTATGATTATTGATTAATCCGGATAAATTTGTTACAAATGTAAAAATTAAAATTTTATTCAGATTCTTAGGCTGATTTAAGCGGAGTGTTATAATTTATTTATGAAAGAAATTAAGACAATTTTATTATGCGGTTTGGGTGCAATAGGAACGATTTATGCCGACAAATTCAACCGCTGTTCCGGTGAAAATTTCAGGGTTCTGGTAGATGAAAGCAGATTGGAACGGTATTTGCAAAATCCTGTTATTTATAACGGTAAAACTATGGATTTTAATTATGTTTTACCTTCTGAATCTGATTTCAAAGCTGATTTGATAATTATTTCGACAAAGTTTTCCGGGTTGGATTGTGCAATTAGAAATATTAAAAATTTTGTAAAAGATGATACTATTATCATGTCGCTTTTGAACGGGGTAACCAGTGAAGATATTGTTGCTGCCGCTTACGGGAAAGAAAAGCTCCTTTATTCATATTTTATCGGTCACAGTTCAGTAAGAACAGGAAATTCTATTACTCATGATGATGTTAATACCATTGTGTTCGGGGCAGAAAATAATTTAAGCGAAAACGTTCTCAAAGTAAAAAACTTTTTTGATATCTCAGGAATTAATTATAAAATTCCGGATGATATAAAGCATGCAATGTGGCTGAAATTTATGTTAAATGTTTGTGCTAATCAGCCAACAGCAATTTTGAGAATGACTTTTGGAGAGATGCTTGAAAATAAACATTTTATGGCCTTTGCTGTTAATATAATGAAAGAGGTTCAGGCTGTTGCAAAAGCTGAAGGAATTAACAATACTGAATCAATGATTGACGAAACACTTGTTCATCTTTCAAAAATGATTCCTGACGGGAAAACTTCAATGCTGCAGGATGTTGAGGCAGGAAGAAAAACTGAAGTAGCTATGTTTGCGGGAACTGTAATTGATTTCGGGAAAAAGCATAATATTCAGACCCCTTACAATAAAATTTTAAAAGAAATGATTGAAATTATTGAAGAAAATCAGGATTGTAAAAGACTAAAAAATCTTTGTAAGTCAAAATACTCTTCTGAAAAGCTTTAATAATTTTGTGCTTCTTGTGAATATTGTATTGTTTGCTGACGCATTTTTTCAATATCTTCAAGCTGCTTATTTACCTGTTCTTCTACGCTTTTTTGATTAATTGAACTTCCGGAAAGTCCTGCTGAACTTCCTCCTTTCAATGCAGGCATCATGATTATAAAAAGTATGGCTATAATCAGCATTGATATTAAAAGACCTATTGCTCCTGATGCATTTAATTTTTTCATATAAATACTCCGTTATTTTAGTTTATTTCTTTTTATGAAAAATACAACGGCATCTTCAACAGTTTTGGGAGTTCCGAGGTCTTCTCCTTCCGGTTTTGGAAGAAGGTTTTCTTTTTTCATAACGAAAAATTTATTATATACAGTGAGCCCGCCCCAGATAACAAGTGAAGATGCGATAACTCCAATCATTGTTATTATAAATTTTATAATTGTAGCTTTCAATTCTGTAGGAGCCGTTGTTTGTGCTGCCGTTTGGGCTGCATTTTGTGTTACAGCGGCAGGCACATGCTGTGCGATTTCTTCAACGCACAGCCCTGTATTTGCCGATAAAATTAATATCCCGAGCAGAACTAATGCTCCCAGTATGAGATTATTCTTTTTCAACAGATTCTTCCTTTGCCGTAGTTTTACGCCCTCTTGTTTTTTTAGAAGTTCCTCTGTTAGGTCTTCTTGTTCTTTTAGGCTT
>JADIND010000041.1 GCA_017694215.1 Candidatus Scatousia excrementipullorum
GTATAGTAAGCTTTTTCGGGGAGGGGGGCAAGCTGATTTAAGCTCTCCGCTTGAGTTTTTAGGTAGTTTAAAGAATATAAAAACCGAAAGTTTCATTTGTAATGGATGCGGCACAGAGGTGCCTACGCATATAAGGAAGGTGCGGAAACCTTGGTTTCTGCTCACTCATTCCATTCGGTCGCGTGTTTTCTTTTCTTTCGTCTGTTTCTTTTCTTTTTCATCGCAAAAAAAGAAAAGAAATAGACATAATAAAAATAAATATTTAAAGAAAAACAAGTTCATTTCTTTCTTTTCTGTTACGAAGAGCAAAGAAAGAAACGAACCAAAGAAAGAAAAGCCCGTAGCGGAAGAGCAATGCTTTGCATTGCAAAATCAAATGGACGTAGGGAAAAACGAAGTTTTTCCCCTTTCTGTTCCGCTATTGTGCATACGCACACGCTCCGCAGTAACGAGTCTCCCTTGTAAGGGATGCGGCACATTAGTTTCGGAGGTGGTAAGGAATTCTACCCTCACCCGCCTTCGGCACCCTCTCCCAGAGGTAGAGGGTAAAGAGTCAAGTCATCCTGAACAGGTTACAGAAACTCAATATAAAAAATCTCACCTGCTCCACTTTATAAAAGGGGGCAAAACAGAAAGCCTCCCTTGTAAGGGAGGTGGCACGGATGTGCCGGAGGGTTTACTCACTAAGAAAAAGACAGCATTTACGCTTGCAGAAGTTTTAATTACATTAGGTATAATCGGAATAGTTGCTGCAATGACAATGCCTGCTTTAATGCAGGATTATAAGTATAAAGAGTTTGATGCAAGGTTTAAAGTAGCACAAAACGTACTTAATAATGCTGTTAGCTGGTTTCATGCAAGAGATCGTATAATTTACGGATATACTTATTGTACATCGCAAAATGATTCCTATGAGAAATGTTTGGAGCATGGTGCAAGTGAAGTATTCCAAACATTTTTCGGTGAAGCTTTTACCTCTCTATATGGAGCAGAAAAGCACCATTCAGAATATAGTCAAATCTATAAAAATTTTTCCGGAGCAACAGAATTTTACTGTGTCTATATAGACGACGGTCATATGCAAATTCCGAACGGTATGTCAATTTTGTTTGAAGTAAACGGATACAGTGATGAACCTATTATTCATATTGATATTAACGGTATAAATGAAAAGCCAAACCGGTTTGGATATGACATCTTTTCATTTATGATTGGTAAAAATGATAAAGTCTGCCCGTTAGGTTCTTCACAGTGCGGAATACGATTAAATTATGCAGAAAATACTACTGATTTTACAAAGAGTAAATATTGCAATCCATCTTCGGATAGCAATTTAAACGGTTTGACCTGCGGGTATTTTGCGGTGAATGATAGTAACTATTTCAAAAAAATTATGAAAAAGCAAAAATAAGTTTTAAATTATTTTACCCACTTGAAGCTTTTTACATAATTAATACCGTTGATGTCCCCGTCGATGTCAACGGCAAATATTCTGAATATGTTTTTACCGGCATTGTAATTAGGAATTTTGTTAAGTTCAGCTTCCAGTTCCGGTGAAATTTCATTTTTATTTAGCAACGGAATTGTCTTAAATAATGTATTCAAAGATGCATTTTTAATTCTTCCGAAAACGTTTGTAATGTTGTTTGAAAGTGTTCCGTAAACCTTCATATCAGCAATGGAGGTTATTACGTTATATGAACCGTTCAGGTATAGATTCAGGGCATTGCCTTTTGAATAAACTTTGATATTTTGTGCTATTCCGTCTTTTACAATATAACTTCCGCTTATGCTGTCGAATTCCCCTGTTTTTAAAGGTGTTATAAGGTCTATGATTCCGTTAATTGATAAGCCAGTGATTCCGCCTTTTGCAAGGTTTGCTGCTTTTAAAAGGTATTCAAGAGAACCCAGTTTCGGCATCCTTCCCTGTGCAACTTCAAAACTGCCTTCTCCGGATAATGTACTCAGGCAAGATGGCTGGCTTTTTCCGTCGCATTGAAATCTCAAATCTCCGTTTACAGTTCCATATAACTGTCCTTTTAAGTCAAAAAGTGATTCCGAGATTATCTGTGCGTTTGCATTATTTATTTGCGAGTAGATGTTCCAATCTTTGCTTAACAGGTTATATTGAAGATTTCCGGTAACATTTCCCTGTGCAAGCGTGAATGTATAATCGTTTACATCAAAGACCATTGACTTATTCAGGCTTGCGATTGCTTTGAATTCTGTTGCCTCGATTGCTTTTAAAATAATTGTATCTGCCGTAATTTCCGCTTTATTTATTACCAGATTTTCAGGATTAAAATTTTTCAACTGATTATCTGTTGCTATCTGCTGTTTGTACAAATCTGCATCATAATCCTGCAGGGATTGTGTTATTTTGTTCAAATCAAGGTTGTCAAAGTGGAGCTTTATGTTTTCAAAAGTCAGCGGCATTGCGAAACTGTTCCGCATTATGGCCTCAAGTTTTATATTGTTGGTTAAAATGTTCCCTTTGGAGCTGATATTTACAATGTCTTTTTTGAAGTCGAAGTGTATGTCGTTTATAGTGGCATCGAAAAATGGCATATCAATACTTGTTACATCAAGCTGTCCGAGAATTTTCGGCATTAATGCCGTTCCGTTAATGGTAAGGTCTGATGTGAATACCCCCTGTTTCATCAATGGTTTTTTGAATATTATATTAAATATTTTTGCATCGGTCGGGTTATGTGTTTTTACTTTAAAATTGTTAAAACTTGCATTATTTTTATCAATGAATCCTATTGTACCGTTTGCAGTAAGCTGTGTGTTCGGGAATTGTTTGTTATTTTGTGAAGTTATAATTTTGTCGTATTTGAATTGATTTATTTTTATATATTGAGGGGTATAGGTACTGTCAAGATTTATTTTGACAGGGTTAACCTGATCGCCGATTATTGCACCCATATAATAGAGGCTTGATTCTTCATCCAGTTTAAGTTCGGCTTTTAACCGCAGATTATCCAGAGGACCTTGAAGTCGTGATGTACAATTTACATCACCTTTCAGTTTTATAGGATAAACTGATTTGTTGTTAAAAAATTGATCAAAAAATTCCTGTGTCGGTTTTGCGTTAACATACACATCTGCAGAAGGATTTTTTTGAATATTCATAATTCTGCCGTTTAAATAAAGAGGCATTCTGCCAACAAATGAATTTATATTGTTGAGATGCAGATTTTTATCGTTTAGCAGAATATTTCCGTTCTGTATTGCGACTCTTATGTGTTTCGGTCTGTAAACAAATGTTGTGTCATTAAGCTGGGTAAAGAGTCTGACTTTGTTGTTTTTTATACGCGAGGCTATATTTATTTTTCCGCTAAATCTTGTAAAATCTTTCAATTCGTCTTTGTATTGCGGATAAATTTCATGGAAAAGTTTCGGGTCATTTAAATTTTCAAGATCAAAGTTCTTCAAATTAAAGTTTCCGCTGATAATTTCGTTGCCTGAAAACATATTATGAATTTCGACATGTTCAGCAATGAACGGGCTGCCTTTAAAGGTGCCTTTCAGCGGTGAAACTGTCAGGTGAAGGTTTTTAAGGTTAAAAGTGCCGTTATTACTTATTATGATTGATTGTTTTGATTCTCTGTTATTATAAATTTTCCCGTTTACTGTAAGTCCTTCAAAGTGTATCAAGCCGTCAGCTTTACCTTTATAAAATCCGGTGAAGGCCGTATTAACA
>JADIND010000042.1 GCA_017694215.1 Candidatus Scatousia excrementipullorum
ATAGTTTCTTTTGCACCGTTCATAACAGGAAGACTTTCACAAATTTCATTAACGGTTTTGACGTTCAAGCCTTTTAGAAGAGAAACCCGTTGTTGAAGGCTTTCAAAGAAATCAATTTCACCGAGCATAGCTTTAGATGTGATTTCTTTGATTTTTTTTTCTATCCCGATTTCTTTTGCAAGAAACTCAAGAGTTTCACCGTCCATTAAAGTAGAATCAAAGTCAAAAACCGCTAATTTCATTTGTTATCCTTCATTTTATTGTGCATTTAGATTAATATATTTCGGGTTATGAACACCGTCGATTTTGGAAATTTCCGACAGAACATTTTCACCTGCAGCAGAATCAATATTTATAACCATAATTGATTCTGTTTCGTGTTTGTCGTTTTTTTGAACAACGTTCATAGAGCCGATGTTAATGTTATTTTCTCCGATTACCTGTGCCACTTTTGCAATCATGGAAGGCTTATTAACGTGCGGAACTATAAGCATATGTTTTTGAGGTCGGATACTTGTTTCGTAATCGTTAATTTTTACAATTCTTGGAATATCTTTGGCCACAATGGCTCCGGCTACAATATTTGTCTCTTTGTCCGTTGTGAGTTTAACTGTCAATAGACCTGTAAAGTTGCATTTTTTGTTTGAACGGGTTGTAATAATATCAATTCCACGCTTTTTCGCAAGGACAGGTGCATTAACGTAATTCACACCTTCAAGCATAGAAGATAATGCCCCTTTTAATACTGCAACTTCGAGCGGCTGAATATCAAAGTCTGCAAGATAACCTTGAGCAGTTATTTCAATAGTTTTTATCATTCCGTCAGAAATTTGCATTGCAAGTTCGCCTGAGTTTTCCGCAATCTGCATATAATCCTTAACCGGTTCAAGTTTATCAGGTCGAAGGGACGGAATATTTACCGCGGATGAGGCTGAACCTCCTGAAAGCACTTCTTTTATCTGTTCCGCCACATCAATCGCAACATTAAGCTGTGCCTCCTGTGTACTCGCACCCAGATGCGGGGTCAGGACAATATTTTTTTCACAGTGAATAAGCGGACAATCTTTTATATTTGGTTCGTTTTCGTAAACATCAATAGCTGCTCCGGCTACTTTTCCGTTATCAAGAGCCTCTTTCAAATCCTGTTCGTTTATAATTCCGCCTCTTGCACAGTTAATGAGTCTGACGCCGTCTTTCATTTTTGCAATGGATTCTTTATTTATAAGATTGATGGTTTCTTTTGTTTTTGGAACATGAACCGTTATAAAATCACATTTTCCCCAGAAATCATTAATGTTTTGTATATATTCTCCACCGAGCTTTTCTACGGATTCTTTTGATGTATAAGGGTCAGACACAACGAGTTTCATTCCGAGTGCCTTTGCAACTTCCGCAACATGAGTCCCGATTTTACCGAGTCCTATAATCCCGAGTGTTTTTCCGAAAAGTTCACATCCTGTAAATTTCGCTCTGTCCCAGTTCCCGGCTTTTGTTGATGCAGCTGCAGGTGCAATGTTTCTTGCCATTGCAAGCATTAATGCGATAGTATGTTCTGAGGCAGCCATTGTGTTACCGTCAGGGGAATTAACAACAATAATGCCTTTTTGAGTTGCTGCGTCCACATCAATATTGTCAACCCCGACACCTGCACGGCCGATGATTTTTAAATTTTTTCCGGCTTCAATAATTTTTGCCGTAACTTTTGTCTGGCTTCTTACCATTAATGCGTCGTATTGATGAATAATTTTTATTAATTCATCTTCGCTCATTGTCGGGAGAATATCAACCTGTGCGGTTTTTCCTATAATTTTCCCGGCAGATTCATTTATTTTATCGGTTACTAAAACTTTCATTATGCCCCTTTCTGTCCATTATCCGTTTAATTCTGCTATTAAGGTTTTTACTCCGTCGCCCAAATTGAATTTGTGCCCGAATTTATATAAAACAGCCTCCAGAGCTCCGACAGCAGCAATTAAATCTCTGTCGCAGACGTATCCGAGAGTACCCATTCTGAAAATCTTATCTTTCAACTCATTTTGACCGTTTGCGACAACTATATCGTAGTCTTTTTGCATGGCTTTTCTTATATCCGGTACTGATATTCCGTCAGGCGGAAGAATAGCTGTTATTGAATGGCTTGCGTTTTCGTCTTTTTCAACAAGAAGTTTCAGGTTGATTGCTTTCAAGGCATGTCTTAGAGCCATTGCGTGGCGTTTGTGGCGGGCATTCATATTATCAATGCCTTCTTCTTTAATCATTTTCAGTGCAACATTCAAACCTGAAATCAAATTAACTGCAGGCGTAAACGGGGTTGAATTTGCCCTGACTGATTTTCTGTGAGCGGCCCAATCAAAATAAAAACTAGGATATTTGCATTGTTCGTAAACTTTCCAGGCTTTTTCGTCTGCTGTCAGAAAAGCAAGACCGGGAGGAATCATAAAACCTTTCTGTGAGCCGGATACCAGAACATCAATTCCCCATTCATCAGGTTTGCATGGCATTGCACAAACACTGGTAACTCCGTCAACAACAGATAATGCACCGTGTTCTTTTATTATTGAGCAGAGCGTTTTAATATCGTTTGCTGCACCTGTTGATGTTTCGCTGTGAGTAAGAGTTACGATTTTAATTTCTTTA
>JADIND010000043.1 GCA_017694215.1 Candidatus Scatousia excrementipullorum
TTAAGTCAACTCAAAACGGAGTCCTTACCCCTGCCCACCATTTCAGACTTCCGTAAGGGAGGCTTTTTATTTCTGGTTAGCATGCCAAAATTTTTTGCGTTTAAATTTAGTATCTGAGCGGAATTTTGGAACGGTTAATTGTTTTCTTTTCATATCCGAAATTTGCAAGCATTCGGCAGGTGCTTGTGTAGAAAATGTTTTCATCAAGTGTTGGCCCTATATTTATTGAGCTTACTGTCTTTTTTAAAAATTTATATTCAATATACGGAATGAATAAACCGTTTTTTTCAAATATTTTTGTCTGTTTATAGCTTCCTGAGTTAAAATGGCTTATGAAAATTATTCTGTATTCTTTCTCATCTTTAAAGTATGGGTTTTTAAAGAAAAGGCTTATAATACTCAAAATATCTGTTAATTCGAATAGAATATCCTGTTGTTTTTCTGTTGTTTTTTGAGTTTTCTTTGCCTGTAGTGTTTTTTCAAACTGTTTATTCCATTTTTCGAAAATTAACTTCAATACGGTAATCTGTTTTTCTTTTTCATAAATAATATTGCCGTAAACTGAATGGAACCCTTGCTTTTCCATATCAGTGATAAGGTCTTTTTTGCAGAATCCTATATTGTAACCAGTATAAGTCTGACCTTTGGAATAATTATTCCATAATGTAAGGTTATCGCTGTCCGTGGAAAAAGATATTGTATAATATTCGTATTTGTTTAGAAAGTTTGCTTCCCCATCAATTATGTTTTTATATTTTTTGTAGAAATAGTCTTTAATCTTTGAAAAAAGTGCAGAATTTAGTTCAGGCATTTTTTCAATAAGATTTACTATGAGCTTATATGAATATGTTACTTCTTCTTTGTCATTAAGGTATAGAGCGTTTGAAAATCTGATAGTTCCTGATTCAAGTATGCTTAAAAGTTTTTCCGGTTTTGTATAATGGTAAAGGTTTGTATTAGAACCATCATCAAGTATTTTTTTTACTCTCGGGATTTTTTTTAATAAACCGTCATAATCAATCATTTTTCATAAACTCCAAAATGAAATTTCCATATTCATTATAACATATTTTGTGTTCGGCATACAATGGAGTTTAATTTATTCGTTAAAGTTAAAAAGTGAAAGTTATTAATTATGGATTTAATCTTACGATTTCTATGGAGAGGTAAGCTGCTATGCAAAGCCATATAAAATATGGTACAAGCAGATATGCCGCAACTTTTGATACCTTGTAAAACTGTTGTATTGTCAGCAGTACAAGGATTAATAATACTATTGAGATAACCATTGCCGTGTGAATTTGCTGATATTTAAAAAATACTGTTGTCCAGCCTAAATTCAGACCTAATTGAATAAAGAACAAAACTAAGGGCAGTGTCTTTTCATGTTTGGTTCTGCTTTTTATAAAAAGGAAAAGTGATATACCCATAAGTATGTAAAGCATAGTCCATACCGGAGCAAAAAGCCAATCCGGCGGAGTGAAAATAGGCTTATTTAGAGATTGATACCATAACATGTTTTTCATTATTTATCGCCTCTTTATTTTCTGAAAGTTCTGTTTCCTGCTGTTCTGTATCTTTAATTATCAATGCAATATCTTTTTTTAATTCATCTATAAATTCTTCCCTATACAAAAAACCGAGATGTGCCCCATTATCAAGATAGACAGACTTGTTGCCGGTATATAGTTTAAGCTGTTTTAGCTGTCGCGGATTTGTAAGGTAATCATTGATTGAATGGTATATTTTATAATTGTTGCTTTCCTGCAGATAGTCTGAAATTGAGTGAAGACTTGTTATAAAATTAAGTTCATCCAACGTTGTGCCGTTTTGGGATAATATATACTTATCAACATAATCTCTGTAGTTCATACTATTTATCATTTTGTATAATTCTTTTTTATCAGGATAGTTGTCCTTTTCTATTGTGTAGATTAAATCTGATAGTTTTTGATGCATTATAAAACCTGTAATTAATTTAGCTTCAGCCTGTGTAAACGGTAGTTTTTCCATGTCCGGTTCTGTATCCTCTTTTATTTTTGCTATTTGAATAATTTTTGATGCTGTCAGTGCTACTTTATCTTTAAGATTATCGACATCATTGCTCCATTCTGCTGTGTTTTTATCTATGGCATTCATTGCATAAACCAGTTCCACAGGCGGGCAGATTGAAATATATTTTGTAATTCCCAGGGTATTGTTATTGTATTCTTTATCCGCCAGAAATAATGCAGTTAATGCTCCGAATGAAGTTCCTATGACTACTTTTTCCTGATTGAATTTAATGTCCTTTTTATTTTCAAGTTTACTTATAATTTTTGCGGTCACTGTTTTCAGGTAATCAGCATCATTTGAGGGATTTCCCGGGCGGTAATTCTCAGGCATGCTTTTTGCAAATTCCCAGTGAAAGGCACTGCCTTCTATTATTACTGAATACCCTGCATCAAAGAATAATTTTGCCATAAGTGTTGAGTGGGTAGAATTAATCCCCTCGCCTATTGACGGAAAAATTATTGCAAGCGGGGATGAATCCTGTTTTTGCAAAATATATCTGAACCTGTAATCGTCTCGATTTGGCGTAATATTTACCGAAGATGTTTTTATTCTTTTGCTGAAACTTCTGTTCCAGAGAGACATTTCGTTCCATATGGAATTATTTATGTCCGGAAGTTCAAACAGGGCCGTTCTCATTGAATCAGTTACGGGATCTTGAGGATTATATTCCTCAAGAAGCATGTCTGCCATTAATTTTGAATGAGGATAATTATAGCTTTTTAATATAATATCATTAATTTCATCTCCTGCATTTACTATTTCAGCAATGGTTATCTCATCATCTTTAAATTTTTTAGATGCGGCAGAGGAGAGTTCTGTATTTTCTGTATCCTCAAGTTTTACATTTTCAATTCCGTCGATATTCTCAATTTGTTCATCAAAGATGTCTATATTTGTATCAAGAACTTCCTTATTGTCCATATTTGAATTTTTTATGTGGCTTTCAATTCCGTAAAGTTTTTTAGTTATATCATAAGGGTCTGCGTATGTGGATTCAATCATTTTCATAAGCGGCTGCATATAAGCTGTTCTGTTTAAGAGTAATCCTGCTTTTACGGCGGCAAGAACGGGTGTCGCAATGTAGGATGTCGGGTTAAGTGCAGTATTCAATGCTTTTCCGCATAAATCACGCGGGCATGTCGCCATAAATCCCGGAACAACAAGAAACGGTCCTGATTTTAATTTTGTACTTGCAAGAGCCTGCTCCATTCGGTCTGGTGATTGTTCAAATTTGAAAATGTGTTTTGCCGGGTCAAACATTCCGCCAAGACCTATTGTGGTATTTGTCAAAAACCTTACGGTTTCCCTGCCTGAGGTTTTAAAATCTCTCTGGATGAGACTGCTCATTAATCTTATTGGATATTCAATGTTATTTGTCATATACTGAATCCTATCCATTCCATACTGCGGCATTATTGAGGCCCATAGAATATGCATTGGTTTGAGTGCGTATTTGTTAAGCTTTGAGTTAAAGTTAAACATTTTACGGTTGAATTTCTCAAATCTGTCATTTCCCAGATATTCATAAGCATAGTCAGGATATTTGTTTAAAGTTAACTGGTTACTTTCGGCATAACAGCTATTTAGGTTTAAAGATATAATAATGAGTAAATACAGTATAAATTTTTTTAAAATATTCATTTCTCTCCTGATGTAATCCTTTTTCTGTCCCTTATATCTTTTTTTATCAACGCAAAAAGAGCATTACTCTACAGGATATTTGATGATGACAATTAAAATAGGTCTGGAAATTTTATTATTTACATAACTTTATTAAAGGTTGCTGAAATCGGCTGTTACATGTATCATGGCTTAGTGTATATAAAATAAGGAGTTGGTTATGAAAAATATTTTCAAAATATTGACGGCAGTGCTGGTCTTTTCCGTTGCACTTCCTGCTATGGCATTCCAGTTTCCAGATGTGCCTACAAATCACTGGGCAGCAGAGCAGATGGATATCTTATCGGATAAGGGTGTAATTGTCGGATATCCAGACGGAACTTTCCGTCCTGATGAAAATGTAACAAGAGCGGAATTTGCGTCTATGGCTATTAAGGCCCTCGGGCAGGAAC
>JADIND010000044.1 GCA_017694215.1 Candidatus Scatousia excrementipullorum
GGAATATAATGCCTCCCTTCGTAAGGGAGGTGGCACGAATGTGCCGGAGGGTTTTTAATACTACTCAATCGCACAGCCGCCGTTCCATGTCATCCTGAATTTATTTCAGGATCTCTCAACCTATACACGAAAGAGATTCTGAACAGTGACAATTCCCGTCTGCCGCAGCGGTTAACGTTTCAGAATGACATGAAGAAGAATCCTGCTTCCACCTTCTTTTAACTATCGTCTTTTATTCTGTGTTATAGCAAAGCAGTTATAATTATTTAAGCTTTTTCAACGATGACAAGAAATTATTATGCTGGACATCGCCGTCAACTTTTGTGAGGAATATCTGACAATCTTTTTCTTCAGCATCAAGAGGCGGCAGCTGTTCAAGTTCTGCGGCATAATACTGTGCATCACTTCTGCTGCTCAATGGGATTCTGTTAGCGAGACTGTTTAATGAGAAGTTTCTCAAAAATCCTGCAAAACCTTTATTTTTATTACTGAATTTAGTGTAAATTCTTAAAATAGCATCGCCGTTTTCAAGGTTGTAACGACCTACAATAAACGAACTTAACTGAGGAGCGGAAGATTTAATCTTCAACATTTCCACAACATTATCTTTCAGCACCATATCACCGGTAATCTTATCAAAATTACCTTCCGGAATATTAACCATATCAGAAATAGTGGAAGGGCTAATCATAGCAATAGGATTTCTAAAAAGTGCTGCAAATTTAAGTACATATTCAACCAGTCCGACTTTTTGAATAGTCCCGTTATTAACTACAAATTTAATAATACCGTTTAATTTCAAAGAATCATCAGTATTCAAATCAATAATACCGCTTGCTTTACCGGAAATTTCCCGGGGTAAATTAAGAAGTGCCGTTGACATAGTATCAGAATTTACATCCTTAATACCAAGTGTAATATTATACAAATGTTTTCTCAAATCACATCGAACTTTTACCGATGAAATACCATCAGCTATATCAAATCTGTTTGAGTGAAGTTCAAGGATATTGTTTTCGTTCAATGTAAGATTGGCTGCGATATTACCGAAATTAATATCTTTATACTTGCCCTCTTTCAACCTCAAAATACATCTTTTTATAATAATATTATTAACATCAAAAACTACAGCGTCATCATCTGCCCCTTCTACATAGTCAGAATCTGCAACTTCTTGAGGCTTAGAAGGAACTGCCGCAGTGTTCTGTTGATTAAACGACTGCATTACACGTTCAATATCAATTTTATCAAGAGAGAAATCCACATTGTTTACAACAATAGGGAACATTATAGCATTTTTAATATTACCGGAAAAATCGAATTGAGAACGTTTGTAACGACCTTTTGCTTTAACATTAACAGTTTCTCTATCAGTTATAAGCTCACCTGATTTAAGGGTAACTCTCTGGGAAGGAATTCTTATATCAGAAGCATACATTCTGCCCCATACTTTCGGATAAGTACCGTTGTTCACCATATATAGATCGCCGTAGAATTTGCCGCCTCTGAGCAGTCTTTGACCGATTAAAACATTCAAAAATTCGCTTGGCAGAGGATTCGGAATCGTAAATCCTATTGCATTTACAAAAGGTACAGGCTTAGAGCAATCAAGCCTGCCTCTTACTGACAGGACAGGTTTAACTTTCACACCTTTTTTAAGCTCTGATGCAATATAATAATCCACTGATTTCAAATCAAGAATATTATTTTCAAAATGCATATCTGCTTTAACAGCCCTGTCATAACCAGTAGGAGTTAAAGAAGCACCGTCAACAAGAATGTCATGACCTTTTGCAAGTTTGGACATTACGGTTACATCAATTTTATTATAGATTGATTTAACAACAATCCTTGTACCGGCTTTTCCTATAATTTCCATAGGAATTCCGACAAGTTTAGACAGATAATCTTTTGCAAAATCATTCATGGCAACAGTATCGATGGTAACTTCCGTATCACAAGATTTTGTATAATCCTTTATTAAACCGTTTATTTTAACGTTATTAATCTTTTTGTTTCCGTGATAACCTTCTATATCTTTAAAAGTGATGTCATTATTGGTTATCAAGGCGGTACCTTTGTTGAAATACAACGGAAGATTATTAACAGGAACAAGCTTTAATTTTAAATCATTAAGAGTAACTTTACCTGTCAAATTTTTTCTTTTCAAATTTATATCAAAGTTAAAAGTTCCGTCCATATCTTTAAAAAACGAAAGAACTTCACTTCCGTTATTGATAAGAATATTAGAACCCACAATATCAGTAACATCTTTTATTTTAAATTTCTTTGACCACAAAGTAACATTCAGCCCGTCTTTTCTGGAAGCCAATGCGTCAATATGAACATTTGAGTTGTTAATATCAAGGACACAGTCATCAACATGAATTGCTTTATCTTTTATAAAAACACGATCTTTATCGGCAATGGCAAAATGCAAAATTTTATCAGCTTTTTTCACATCCGTATTAATTACAAATCGTAAATGTTTTTCTTTTTTCTGGGTATTATCTATAAGCATTTTGTCAGCCTGAACTTTTACATATATATCAGGTTCCAGCTTGTATAAAATAACACTTTTTTTCAAAGCAAGAACAGAGTCAAATAAGTCAATATCCCATTCGCTTTCTGTTTTCTCTTTTTTCTTTTCCTGCTGCGGCATCAAAGACATTAATTTATTAACATCTGCATAAACATAATCCAGAGCCAGTTTGTTGACTATAATCCTCTTTTTTAAAATTTCATTAAACGAAAATTTTGTATCAAGATTTTCGACTGAAAGAAGCTGTTCACCGCCTTTACTCACATCAATTTTGGCGACCTTAAACACAATCACCGGAGAGAGTGAAGTTTGTAATACGGGATTTTCAATATTAACATTTATTTTTGCAATTTTGTTAACATTTTTTTCAACAAAATTTATAAGTTTTTGATTCGAAACGACAGCAGGCAGAACTGTCAAATAAGTAAATGCCGACAAACCGGCAACTGCTGCTAATGTAACAACTGAACCAACTATTATTAATGATTTTTTCTTCATAACATCACCGTTAACAAAATTATACCATAAGAAATTTTATGGTATTATTATATTATGAAAAAGTTTTTAATCTTATCCGTTTTAATTTTATCGCTGCAGGGCTGTGCGTTCTCATTAGAAGAAGGTCAGGTTAGCAATTTTAACCCTAAAGACGTACAGACATTTTCAAATGAAGAAAACCTTTTCGGGCTGAAAACAAAAGACGATACAATACTTGTGGAACCTGAGTACAAAAAGCTTATCCGTCTTGGAGATTCTTCATGGATTGTGCAGAAAAAAACAAAATTCGGGCTTATTGACTATGAAGGACATGAGCTTGTACCGATAAAATACAGCCATGCGGAAAGAGTTCTCGGGAAATATCTAAAAATCGGCAATGGAAGCAAATATGCTCTATATGACGAACACGGAAAAGAAATTCTGCCAAGAGAATATTCTTCCATAGACCTGCTTTTCGGCGGAATGTTTCTCACATGCAAGGATTTTAAATACGGTATTGTTGATATGGAAGGCAACACTATACTTGAGAATAAATTTGACGATATTTATATGCCTCAGCCGAATATCATGCGTATAAATTACAACGGACAATGGTACGAAATTGAACAGGCAAAAGGAGAAACTCTTGCACTTCCGCAAAATATTAAAGATATAAAAGGAGATGAAAATTTCAAAATATCGGAGCTTATTGCAAAGCCAGGTACAGCAACAGGTTATTCCGTTGTAACCTTTACAGACTATTTTCTTAAAATTTTCTCTTCAATTTCGCCTGCACATGAAAAAACTATTGATGAACTTATGCTTTCACAAGGTGCAGACACTGTATCAATTTTTATGAAACTCGGCTGGATACCGAAATACCCGTTTACTTATGCAAGGAATTATTATTATACAGTAAGAACACCTAACAACGGGCCGCTGTCGGAAGTTAAATACGAACTTAAACGCAGATTGCAGTAAATTCAGGCAGAGTGCAAAAACATTTTTCAGTGCTGTTATTGTATGGAACTTTTGTTCTATAATTTAATCATGGATGAAAAAGAGCTTATAAAGTATCTGAAAAGTTTGGGAATTGAAGTGCATACGACGACAAAAGCCCGCGGACATCTCGGATTTTTTATGAAAAACAGGATTGATATTTCAAAAAACATTCCGCCGCATCGTGTTATGCCGACTCTTTTGCATGAATTTGCACACTATATCCACTACGGGCTTGAACCTTCCATTGGAAAGACAGGCGGAAGTTTTCAGGTACTTTTTAAGGAAGATAATCTAACTCTTGCTGACGAACTTTTTAAAGTTACAAATTTTGTTGACGAAAACTCTCTCGGGGTAAAGCTTTACGAGCATAAAGACAGGATTAAGCAACAAATAAAGGAATATGAAAAAATTATCAAAAAGGATTATCCGAAATTTCTCCGCTCAAAAAAGTTTAAGGAGTTTGATAAGTATATAAAAAAATCAAAAGCAAAATATCTGCTTAAATATGACAGGGTGAAAGTTATTGAAGGATTTTTCAAAAAACAGGCGAAAATATATTCTGTAACAAATGTTGAATCTGATTTTCCGGAAATGCCGGAGGCGTTTTGTGCTTACATAAAACTGCATTCTCTGCAGAAAAAACAATCACGGATTTCTGCAAGACTCAACAAACTTTATAAATATTATACAAAACCTACGGAATTATTTGCCAGACTTGTTGAGGGAATTTATATTGACAGAGAATGGGTTTGTGCAATCGCACCTTACACCTCGAAAAAATTTTTCGAATTGCTAAATGAGGGTTACTATGGTAAACTGAAAGATGTTATAGATAAGTTATAAAAGGTTTTCGGTTATGGAAGAGAAAAGTGTTTCGCAGATGCGTAAAGAATTGCAGGAATTTTATTTTACAAAAGTCCGCAGTAATTTAGATAAAATTAACAAAATACGAAAACACGAAAAGGTAAATGCAATCAGTGCTTTTTGTATGATTTTAGGTATTATTGGTTTATTTGGTATAAATTTGACTTCGTTTATTTCGGAGATAATCGTAGCATTTCTGCCGGAAGAATTAAGTTTCATAAAGGGTATAATCGGGGTGGGGTATCCTGTAATCTGCATTATACTGATGTTTGGAAGTTTGATTGTACTATTGTTTAACAACCGACAGAACAAGTCCAAAACTGTTAATATTGATACGAGAGGGGAAGCTATTATTAAAAAACAGCTTATGAGTGACTTCTTGAAGATTTTTGGGAATTTTTCATGGTCGCAGGGCGGTGGAAGTATGAAGGATATGCAATACTTTCAGAATTTAAGTAAATTAAATATAATGAGTTCTTCTCTTATTGGAAATATTGATGATTCTATAACAGGGGTTTATAAAGATGTAAGATTCCGTATTTTTGAATATGATACTTCACTGTCATTACAAAATCTTATGGGATATTTAGTTCTTGCTCCATTTGCTATTGGATGCGGTTGTGCGGTTTTATTAATTGGTTGTGGATTCCTTGTAACTATTGCTGCGGTTACGAATTTCTTCGGAATTCTGTGGATAATTCCGGCATTGTTATTGCTTGGTATAATCGCGGTAATTTTTGCAATCTGTACATATGTGCCTTTCAGAGGAGTTTTTGTGGAATTTGATATGAACAAAAACTTTGAAGGTCATACTTTTCTTTATGAAAATGCTCCGACCAGCAGGGGTATTCTATATAACCATGCGGCATTTGGAAATGTTCAGCTTGAAGATGTAGAATTTTGTCATAAATATAAAATATTTTCAGATAACCAGATAGAAGCAAGGGTTGTGCTGACACCGGCATTTATAGAACGATTTAAAAATATCAAAACAGCCTTCAAAGCAAAATATATGAGGGCAGCTTTTAAGGATAAAAAGATTACCATCGCAGTGAACGCAGGAAAAGATCTTTTTGCTATGGCAAATTTTTCAAAAGATACGAATGCTGAAACTTTTGTAGAATTATTTAATGAAATATTATCTGTATTGCAAATGATAGATGCCTTAAAACTTAATCAGAAAATCGGGTTGTAATATTATTGTGACTGAAAGGTTTTCAATACTACGTCATTGCGGGCTCCGACCCGCAATCGCATTACCGCAGCATCCTGTCATCCTGAACTGACTGCAAAATCCGTTCAGACGAAGCCGTAGGTTGTGGTAAATTTTAATTTACCTCAACTAAAATGTTTCGGTAATCTGAGATTCCCCAAAACTATACTTAGTTTGCCCCCTCACCCTAACCCTCTCCCCTCGGGCGAGGGAATATTATGCGTCATTGCGGGCTCCGACCCGCAATCGCATTACCGCAGCATCCTGTCATCCTGAACTAGTTTCAGGATCTTACTGGCGGTATAGAAAAAAGGATTCTGAACAGTCACAATTCCCGTGAGTCGCAGTAGTTAACGTTTCAGAATGACATGAAGAAAAATCCCCCTTTTCTTCCCCATTTAAAAAAGGGGCTCGGGTTTTGTTGCACTTTTATTCTGTCCGCCCCCTCATCCTAGCCCTCTCCCGTAGGGCGAAGGAATATGATGGCATGTGGGTTGGGCATACATGACCCACAATGAAACTTATTATCTAATTTTTCCAGTCATTGGTCTTGTTTTTTGCTTTTAGTTTTTCCAGTTGATGCTTTACATCCAACTCTATAATTATTACAAAAATTACTGCGAGAGTAAGCAGCACCACAAAAAGAAACAGCATAAATTTCCAGCCGTTCAGGTGAAATTTTACTTTTGCCAGAAATACCACGCTACCTATTAATGCCCCTATTAAACAGGACAAAAAATTTTCAAATAAAGAATTTTTCTTTTTCTCAGACTCTGCCATACATATCTTCGTATCTGATAATATCTTCTTCTATCAGAGGATCGCCTTTTTGAACCTCTATCACTTCCAAGCCGTCTTCAAACGGATTTTGTAGAGAGTGAATAGCTTTTAGCGGAATATCAACACTATGTCCCGGTGAAAGAATTAACTCCTTTCCTTCCAGAACGACTTTAGCTTTGCCGGTAAGTACAACCCAGTGTTCGCTTCTGAAATTATGAGATTGCAAAGACAATTTTTGGCCTGAATTTACATGGATAATCTTTGTTAAAAACCCGTCTCCCTGAGCTATTACTGTATAAAATCCCCATGGCCGGTAAACTGTTTTGTGAATAAGATGTGTGTTATCGTTCTGCTGTTTCAGCGTTTCGTAAATATGTTTTACTTCCTGTGTTTTATCCTTTTTACAAGCCAGAATTGCATCTTCGGTTTCTACGATAACAGTATCCTCAAGCCCTATTGTTGCAACAAGTTTTGATGATGCATAGATAAACGAATTTTTTGAATCTTTATCAAGAACATGCCCTACAAAAACATTATTATGCTCATCTTTAGGGCTGACATCGTAAATTGATTTCCATGAACCTAAATCGTTCCAATCGCTTTCAAGTTTTACAAGAGCAATCTTGTCAGATTTCTCCATGACAGCATAATCTATTGATATAACAGGCATTTTATCGAATTCAATAAACGGAATTTCATTTGAGTTTGTAAAATCTATGTTGTCTAAAACGCTTACAATTTCCGGAGCATATTTCTGCAATTCCTGCATAAACACAGAAGCCTTAAAC
>JADIND010000045.1 GCA_017694215.1 Candidatus Scatousia excrementipullorum
CGGTTAACTACTTTCAAGCTTTATTTTCCTTTCTTGTTATCATCGACAATTTCAGCTTCAATCACCTTAGAGCCGTCAGACGCCTTAACTTTCTTTGCAGCATCTTCAGCATCCATCTGCTTGTTGATGATTACAGTCTGCAGTACCTGAACGATGTTGCTTACAATCAAATAGATAAATACACCTGCCGGAATCGGAACTATTACAAAAGTACCGATAATCATAATTGGCATAAAAGTACCCATTGATTTTTGAATAGCAGCCTGAGTCGGATCCATATCATCTTTATTTTTGTTTGATGTTGACATGATGAGTTTTTGAGAAAGCCACATTGTCAGGCCGAAAAGCACAATCAGAGCAAGAATATCCCAGTGAAACTCTTTTTTGATTTCAACGGTAGGAACTGAAGCAACAAGCAAATCACCTGCACGTTCAAATGTTACATTTTCCATTTCTTTTGTATTAACATCGGTAATTGTAACTTCGGCTTTTTCAACTTTATCAAGCTGTGAGAATTTTAAATCAAGGTGATCAAGGCTTATTTTGAAATCAATATTTTCACCAGGATTTATTTCACTTCCCTGTATTTGCAATGCTTTTTTAGCATCGGTAATTTTAACATTATAAAGAACTTTATCTGGCAGATATACTTTAGCGACTTTACCAGGGATAAAGGTATCATATTTTGAAGTTCCCATAACGCCATCATTAGAGATACCTGCACTGGCACGTAAAGTTGTATCAAGTCTGTTTATAAAAAGGAACTTTGAATTACCTGCAACTTGAATAAAAGCAGGATTCATCAAAGCAGAATATAACAAAATAAAAATAGGCATCTGAATCAACAAAGGCAGACAGCCGCCCATTGGATTAAAGTTATGCTCTTTGTAAAATTCCATCATTTTTTGCTGCATAACCTGCGGATTTGACTTATATCGTTCCTGAATTGCCTTTAACTTTGGCTGCAAAGACTGCATCATTCTCATTGAACGCTGCTGGGATGTATTAAGCGGCCACAGAGCAGCTCTTACGATAAGAGTCAAAACAACAATTGCAAGTCCGTAACTTCCTACAAAAGAAGCTAAAACCTTTAATAATTCAATAGTTAATCCTACAAAATCCAATTTCCCTAATCCTCATAATTTAATAATAACAATATTATACTCTTAATAAAAAAAGACCGTCACATTTAGGACGGTCTTTTAAAATGGTCGGGATGACACGATTTGAACGTGCGACCCCCTCGTCCCAAGCGAGGTGCGCTACCAAGCTGCGCCACATCCCGAAGTGGTATATTTAATTATCAAAACAGGAATCATCCTTCTGCTTGAACCTTCTCGAAAAACATATACTGCTATCGTTTCCGGCTCTATCCGCTTTGCGAACTATTTCAGTTTAACCCAAACATTTTTTTCAGTCAATAGTTTTTTAGGGATTTATACATAATATTACCCAAAACAATATATAAATTGCATTTATAAACTCGTTTCAGAGTCTAACTATTGATAAATACCAAAACAAGTTCAGTCCGGCACACTTACACATCATTTTTGCAAAAACTTATATGTGTAACATTTTTACTTTGGCAAATTCTTAAAATATTTTGAATCGCGGAGGGCTTTTTCCGTACATGCTATTCCATTTTGGTCATCTGAAGAGGTCGGAGAACAATAAGTATTCATATCAGTGTATCTCGTTCCTATAGCCCCCATTGGCAAAAGCCTGCCGTCATCAGTTACCTGAAATGTAAATAAATCATGCCCCCAAGCATTAGGTCTTTTTTTAATACCGTTTACATCAACAGAGATAAATAAATTTTGAGCACCAACATTTTCTATCATAACAAACATACCATCCGAAAATATAAACTGCCCGTCGTCTAAAAATGCCGATTTTATATTTCTGTCACGTGTATATGTTTCATAATTTTCAATCTTTAAAAACAATGACTCATCATCAGGCATATTAAAACTATCATTCTCCATCGTTTCACAATCTTTTCGACCACAGTCTTTATAAACCAGAAAGTATTTGATAAAAACAGGCTGAAACTTATAAGGATAATAATTTGCAGCATTAACTACCTGATTTTCTCCGACAGCCATACGTTCCAAGGCTTGAGATAAAACTGAATAGGCCTTTAATAACTGAGTATGTAAAACTTTCCCCTGATAGACCTTTATAAGCTGAGGCAGAGTTAATGCAGCAATTACTCCTATAATTCCAAGTGTTACGAGGACTTCCGCCAAAGTGAATGCTGCAAAATTTGTCTTTGTAATTTTATCAATCATTATCAACCTCCATTTAATCCTTATAATGATAAATCTAATCATTAAAATGATTAATATTGCCCTTATAATGAGCGGAATTATTTTTGTCAATAAGCTAAGATTAAGGTATGAAGTATCCGAAATTAATTGAATTTGGCAATAATCTTAGAGTTGAACGGGTTAGACGAGGATATTCACTGGAAAAATTCGGTCAAATTTGTAATCTTAATCCGACACATATAGGCAAAATAGAAAGAGCCGAAATGAATCCGACTCTTTTAACAATTCTTTCACTTCTGGAAGCTCTTGATTTAAAGTTTGAACAGCTTGTTCAGTATAATAAACATGAATAGCGAATTATTTTCCGTTATAGAGGTTATTCTCAACTATTGAATATTTTGTTGCAACACCAAGCCCAACACCGGCCAGCAAATAGGTTAGCCATGCCACAAAATAATTCCGTTTCAATGCTCCGAGTTTAATTTTGCCCGATTTAATCTCATTTGCAAGGGTCTTTTTAGCCTGCTTTATACCGCGTAATGAGGCCTTGCCTTCCTCTATTATTGTAGGCAAAAATGCTCCGAAGCCAAGAAGTCCGGCATTTCGTTCAACAAAATTAGGTTCACCAGAATTATCAGGCTTAAATTTACTCAATAACAAAACAGCAAGAGGAACCATAGAGGTATAACGTCTTGATTTTTGCATTGCAGACCAAAATCTGCTTTTGGCATTTATTGCATGGCCTAACTCATGCGGAAGTAAAGACGGTTTTGATTTAGGAGCCACTGCTAGTTTTTTTTCAGGAGAGAAGAATGCATTTTTTCCATGTGCAACTTCTTCCAGTCCGCCTCCGTATTTTCTGGTCATCTCACCGAGATTTTCCGGACTAATATATTCGATTGTTACATCCAGTTTGTTATTTTTAACCATATCACCGGCAACTCTGGCAACATCATCAGCACCGGCAAATTCTTTTCCGGAAGTCAGCCTGTTGCTTAACCATTGTGATGCCTTATTTAAAGATGAAGAAAGTAACTGCAAAAGCCCAGCCGTTATAGCAGTTTTTCCTATATCTGTGGTGTCATTATTCTCATAATAACCTCCGTTTTGAGAACCGTAAGGATAATATTCCCGATTACCAAAAGCAGGATTTGATAATGGTCTTTGGAGGTTACTCCCTGTATTATTGAAATTTTGATTTATATTCTGTACAGATAACATAAAATTCCCTACACTACACACATAGAATAAAACACATAAAGAATTTTTATTGCCTTATTTGATTATTTTTTTACAAATCTTATAACAGTTTCATGCTATAATCCGAATATGAAACATACATTTGAACAAAAAGTTTATTATTCTGATACCGATGCTTACGGCGTTGTCTGGCACGGTTCTTATTTAAGATGGCTTGAAATGGGCAGAGTTATGCTCTGTGAACAAATGGGACACAATCTTATTGATTTAAAGAATCAGGATATTGTCCTTCCTGTCACGAACATCAATATTAAATATAAAATGTCAGCAAGACTTGATGATGATATGATTATCGAAACGGAAATATCTAAATTTAACGGACTTTCTGTTACATTTAAACAGACAATCCTGTCAAAAGAGACCGGAAAAAAATTTATTGAAGCAGAAGTTGACGTTGTGGCAATCTCAAACAACGGAAAACTATACCGCAGAATGCCTGAAATTCTCGCAAAAACGTTTGAGGAATCACTAAAATGTCCGGCACTCGTTTAAACAAATATATTGCATCTTCCGGACTTTGTTCCAGAAGAAAAGCCGATGAACTGATTGAAAACGGTCAGGTTATGGTTAACGGCAAAAAAGTTACGGAACTCGGATATCTTGTACAGGAGAAAGACAAAGTTTTTGTTGATAAAAAGCTTATCCATCCTGTAAGACATGAATATTATCGATTCTATAAGCCCGCCGGGTATATAACAACCGCCGATGACGAAAAAGGCAGAAAAACAATCTATGACCTTTTACCGGAATCAATGTATCACCTGAAACCTGTCGGAAGGCTTGATAAAGACTCAACTGGATTACTAATTCTTACAAATGACGGAGAATTAATTAATGAACTTACACACCCGTCAATTAAGGTACCTAAAGTTTATCTTGTTACAATAGGCGGAATGATTCATAAACACGAGCTTGAACAGCTTGCAAATGGTATTGAAATTGAAAAAGGCAAGATTGCCTATGCTGATATTACTGTTCTTGAACAGGATAATGAGCATACAACAATGGAAATAACACTGTTTCAGGGTATGAACCGTCAAATCAGAAAAATGTTTGAACATGTCGGATATGAAGTCAAAACTCTTAAAAGAACCAGACATGCAACACTTGATCTTGCAGGATTGAAACGCGGTGAATTTAAACCGATAAAGCCTAAACAGATTAAAGAATTAAAAAACTTTCTCAACAGGATTTCAAAAAATGCTTAAAATTGCAATTACAGGAAATATTGCCTCAGGAAAATCTTCCGTGCAGAAAATTCTGGAAACTAAAGGATATAAAGTCCTTGATACAGATAAAACCGCACATGAACTTCTTGACAACCTGCCTGCAATACAAGAAGCATTTAAAGATTTTGATATTCTGGATGGCTCTAAAATTTCCCGTGATAAACTAGGCAAACTTGTATTTTCATCTCCTGAATTAAAAACACAACTTGAAAAGATTATACACCCTGCAATCAAGGAGAAAATATCAGAGTTTTTTGAAAAAAATAAAAGCGAATCCCTTGTTTTTGTCGGGATACCGCTTTTGTTTGAAAGTGATATGAGAAATATATTTGATAAAGCTCTTCTTATTTATACGGATGACGAAATTCGCCTTCAACGCTTATTATCGAGGAATCATTATCCGACTGATTATGCAAAACAAAGAATGCAATCACAGCTTTCACAGGACACTAAATTGAACCTGTGTGAATATGTTATTTACAATAACGGAACCATTTCCGAATTAGAAAAATCCGTTAATGATTTTTTATTAAATTTTTAAACAGGTACATAAACTCGTGCACCCGGTCTTATATTTGTAGTTACACCGTCACTGACAGCCTGACCGCTTCCGGTTGTAATCTCCACATGCCCGTATTTTGAACTGTAGCCGGAAACACCTCTGTCATAAACCAGAATACATCCGGCAGGAAGTGAACTTAAATTTAAACCGTTAGCTGAAATTTCTTTAAAGTTTTTGTTCATACTTAAAACTGTATTGTAATCAGCCGCATCTGCACGCATACCATTAGACAACCCTGCTTTTTCAAGTGCCATTCTAACATATTTGGCACAATATCCTGTGAACCCGACCTGATTTGACAACGCAGCCTCTGCAAGTTTTTTACCTTTCTTTGAACTGTAACCTATATCTTTCAGTTGAGGCAAACTTGTTTTTGTTATTATATTGAAATTCTTAGAATAATTAGACCTGCGAACCGTTGATGCGGGAGTTGTCGAATAATTATAAGAATGTGACGGTGTTCTTACTTTACTTAAAGAGTTTGCCAGATTAGTGAATGAATTCATTGTCATTTGAAACAGCTGCATTGACATAATCATGTCAAAGAACCTGTTTCCAAAACCACCCCAGCAGCCAAAAAATGGCATCATAAAGTTTCCGCCAAAAGGATTCATCATAAACCCGCCGCCCCAGAACGGATTATAAGAAGGCATTGGAAAATTAAATACAGAACATCCGCCGCTCCAAGAAGGAGGATTCGGGAAATTGTTATACGGTAAAATTACAGGACCTCTGTTCATACCGAAATAATTATTCTGCACATAAGTTGTATTAAGATTTCTAGCAATAGAACTTAACAATTTTATTTTCCCCTTATAAAATCCCCTGTATTTATATAAAGGATTTTGTGGGAAAAAAATTGCCTTATTTTAACAAAATTTTATAATTTTATAAAAGAAGCCTCGGCCTTCCCCATATCAACAAGCTGCAATGCAGTATTTGAATCCGCCTCAGAAATTAAATCGTCATCACAAAAATTAAATAACTCTTTTAAGTTAAGTTGTGCAACTCCGGAAAAAACATAAAATTTATTTACGTTTTTCATATACAATCCTATAGTATCAGGTTTCTCCAGAGCTTTAAAAAACTCTTTCATCTTCTCCGGTTTCGTCCAACCGTCAAATGTGAAGTCACTCATTTCATATTGATTTTTTAACGTTTCCAGAAGGACATAAGGTTCAATCCATTTTTTCAAAACAAGATTTGTCATAATATATTTACCTAAACCTCTGCTGATTCTTCCTGATGTTTAAACTGCATTTCATAAAGTTTTCTGTAAATGCCGTCATTAATATTCATCAAATCGTCATGAGTTCCCAGTTCTGCCAGTTCTCCCTCATTAATTACCGCAATTCTGTCAGCATTTTTAATAGTTGATAATCTGTGTGCAATAACAAATACTGTTTTATTTTGAATAAGGTTATCAAGAGCCTTTTGCACAATAGCCTCTGATTCGTTATCCAAAGCGGATGTTGCTTCATCAAGAATTACTATAGGTGCATCTTTAAGCATAGCTCTTGCAATAGCAACACGCTGCCGCTGACCTCCCGACAAAGTTGTTCCTCGTTCTCCTACAACAGTATCAAGACCATTTTCAAGTGTTGCAATGAACTCGTCGAGATGTGCCATTTTTACTACTCGATCAAGAGCTTCTTCGGAAGCATTTTCATTACCCATCATAATATTGTATCTGATAGAGCCTGAAAATAGAAAATTATCCTGAAATACAAATGAAATCTGATCTCTTAACGAATTAAGTTCAAAACGCCTTATATCAATACCGTCAAAATTAACAGAACCTGAAGTAACATCATAAAATCTCGGAATAAGACTTACCACAGTACTTTTTCCGCCGCCTGAATTACCTACAAGAGCGATAGTTTCATTCTTTTTAACCTTTAGATTAAAGTTCTTCAATACAGGCAACCCTTTTTCATATTCGAAATAAACATTTCTGAATTCTATAGAATCATTAAGCCCGTGAGCCTTAATTGCATCAGGAGCAGATTGAATATGCGGCTGTAAATCAAACAACTCAAATACACGCCCCATAGCAACAAAAGTTCCCTGCAAACTAGTCAAAGTATTACCGAGAGTTTTGGTAGGTTTATACAAAAGCAAAAGGGATGTAACAAATGAAGCAAAACTACCTGCGGTCATTTGTCCGGACAAAATCAAATGGTTTCCGACAGCCATAACAAGTGCAATACCGATTGAACAAACGAAATACATAATCGGTGACATCCAGCCTACACGTTTTGTCAAAGACATAGCAAGATTGAATTGTTCATGTATCTGGCTTTCAAACTTTTTATTCTGATTATCCTGCAAATTATATGCAGCCATTATTTTATTTCCGGCAAAGGTTTCGTTAAAGTTTGTAGTCATATTACCGCCGACAACCATGCTTGCATTGGAAACCTTTTTTATTCTTTTTCTGATAAAAATAACCGGCGTAACAGCAATCCCCATAATCAAACATCCGATTATGGCAAGCTGCCAGGAGTTATATAAAAGGACACCTACAAGCCCGATAAGTCCAAAAAATGTTGCAATAAAAGATTTCAAACTTTCAATAATACTTTTTGAGGCTGTATCCGGATCTGACAAAAATCTTGTCAACACAAGCCCGGAGGAATTAACATCATAAAATTGCGGGTCAAGTCTGGTCAACTTCTTAAACAAATCTATTTTCAAAGAGTTTGAAACTTTCTGACCAGTCCAATCAGTAAGATAATTGCTGACATATTTTAATACACCCTGAAACAGAGCAAATCCGATTATACCGAAAGGAATAATCGCCGCAAATGCAGCCTGAACATGGAATGTATGCCCCATAATTGTATAAACCTGTTCCGGATTGCCATTGATAACGAGATCAAGATATGGTTTTAAAGATAAAGCAACAACACCGTCAAGAAGCCCGAGAGGAATTGCTATTAATAAATTTATAATAGCTCTGCCCATAACCGGTTTGATATAAGGATAAATTTTTCTAAGCAGATATCCATACTTAAAAGCATCTTTTGAAACAGTATTTTTTAATATATATTCCATAAAATAAAGTCCTCTAATCTCTAATCAACGTAACAGGATTATTACACAAAAAAACTAAATACACAATAAAAGGTTAAGAAGAAGAATTAAGTTTCTTCAAAATATCACCCAAGACTACAAGCTTTCCGTCATCGACATGATGTCCGCCCTTTTCTAGAATAATTAAATTTTTCAAAAGCCTTGCTCTTGATGCAAGTGATTGTGAGGATTTAACAGGAATCCAGTTATCATTTACCGAATGAATAATGTAAAACGGCACAGGGCTTTTTGATATTCTTTCCTCAGTTTTCAGCATATTTTCAAGAGGTTTTAGCATATTAGGAAACATCTTATAAGCATATAAAAATACTTTCGGCATCTTAAACCTTTTACTGTTCATAACATTTTCAACCTCGTAACGAAATGAATTCAACGGAGAAATAAGAACAGCGAATGCTGCATCAGGTTCTTTTGTAACCGCTGACACTGCGGCATAACCGCCGAAACTGTGACCGACAACCCCAATATTTTGAGGTTTTATACCTTTATTTTTCAAATAATTCAGTGCGGCGTCAATATCCATATTCAAGGTAGATTCATCAGCCTTGATAGGTTTATTTTTACCGTATCCGCTATATTCCGGTGCCAGAACCGCATACCTTGAAGCCAAAATTTCCTTATAAATTCGCTGACAGTTGGAAATATTTTGTGACGATCCATGAAAAAATATAATATATTTATCTGTATTTTCAGGATTTATATCATAAGCAACAATTTTGTCTTTTGCTTTGTTATTCAGAGGAATAAATACTTCCTTAAGCTTTCCTTCCATTCCGGAAATTGTAGGAGAAAAGCGTTTTCTGGAGTTAATCTGAGAACTTTCAAAAAGGAATCTGAACCCAAACTTATACGCAGGATTATATTTCTTCAAATTAAGACCCTGAAAAGATACCGTATCAAAAGATGTAGTTTTTGACACTGGCAACGAATGACGGCTTTCAGAACTAACAGTTCTATAAGCATATCCATTTGTATTATTGAAACTTATTGGAGTTACATACACACTTACACCCTCTTCCAAAAATTAAACTAACAAGAACTAACAAGAAATTCAAGGATGAATAACCATATATTTTACAAAAAACGAACAAATCTCTTGACATTAAAGCAATATTTATAATAAATTAATAAATGTGTCCTTAACGGACAGGATTTCAGAAAGAAATCGCTGACAACTTCATATGAGCATGTGGTACTCTGCCGAACAAAAGCTGACTTAATGTCAGGTTTTGTGAGAGGGGGAGACACGCTCAAGGTTTCTACAGAAACCTTTTTGACAACTTATGGGCATGTGGTGGAATGGTAGACACGCTAGTCTTAGGAACTAGTGCTAACGCGTGGGAGTTCGAGTCTCTTCATGCCCAGACTTTTTAAGACCCCGAAGGGTCTTTTTTTGTTGCTGACTCGAACTGGTATTTGATTTTGCTGAAATCAAAATACGGAGTTCTGCCCGTTGGGTATCCTGCCTCGTTAGGCTCATGATGTTCGCCTACGATGCAAACGAGTCTTGTCAAGACCATTTTTTTATTTGTAATAACACATAACTTACTTATATTTTACTTTGTTAAGTCTGTTATCTTCCCATTTGAAATTAACTTTATTAATTTTCCGGATATGTCATATATAAATTCATTTATATAATTACAATTAGGACTGGTCTTCGATTTAAATTCCTCTACCCGATGCTTTATACCATTTTCTATTATTGTATATGTTTTTCTGGTATATTCCTGAAATGCATTCTTAAAATGCTCAATCATCCCGTTTTCTGTATAAGTCTTGCTCATATGTTCAATAATATTCCCGGACGAATCAAATGATTTTGCCTCAATATCTCTGTTATATTTATCATATTCAATTAATCTTGATAATCTATTTTCATCATCAAATAATTCTTTAATTGTATTTTCACCTTTGTGATAAATATTTACTTTTTGCCCGAATGTGATACTTGAAATTTGCATACTTATAATAAAACTAAACAAAATAAATTTTGCTACTTAAACAAAGGTTTTCCGAATACATAAATCTGCATTGCCCCGACATCACGCTGCCACGGGGATTCGTAATCTTTATCAGAGTGAATTAAATTCATAAAAAACTGGTTCATTCTGGCACTCAACTTTGCCTTACTTTCAAAGGCAGTCTTTGAGGTATGTATAAATTTTAAATATATATCGTTTGAGGATTTTGTTTTAATAACAAGATAATCTACACCTTTATTCGTTTCAACAACAACACTTCTTACATCACTTTTAAAAAAATACTGTTTAATACGTGATTTAGGATGCCAGAATGTTTTTTCCAGAACCATACACATGTCATCTACACATTTTAACTTCTTCTGAGGCGTAAAACTCAATACAAGAAGTAAAACCAAAAATCCGACAACCAAAAACATAACCCAGTATTTCATCAGTTCAACTTCTCCTTATTTATTAATTCGGGATGAGCCGAATTTGAAAGTTTTATTTCATAATATTCGTTTTTATCTATATTAACTCCCATACTCCTTGTATCACACAAAGAAACCTTTTTCTTTTTACTATTCTTTAAAATATTATCAATAAAACTTTTCATCTAATATAGAATACCATAAATCCCGAAAATTTATATTTTCAGGTAAATTTTGTTAATAAAAATTAAAATATACATCATAAAATTTTATAGCTGCTTGCAAAATTTTATACTTTATAATACGATTACTATACTTACGTGCGTCGGTG
>JADIND010000046.1 GCA_017694215.1 Candidatus Scatousia excrementipullorum
TTTAGAACCTCTTTCTGGTTTATTGTGTTAGATAAGTTAAGTAAATTCATATATTGCATTCAATCCCGTTGTATATAATATAACGGGATTGAATGCAATATATGAATTTACTTAACTTATTTAACACAATAAACCAGAAAGAGGTTCTAAAATACTTACCGGACGCTGTTTTTGTAATCAGCGAAGACGACGGAAAAATACTGCAAATAAATGAGAAAGCCGCAAGAATTTTTGAGCTTGACAGAGATGAACTCGAAAATCTGACTTTTGACAAAATTGTTATAAAAGGAATGGAACTGGCGTATCAGTCCTCCGTAAAAGATGTTCCTGTTATTGGCGGAGCCACGGTGAACAACGATGAATTTTTTGTTGAATTAAACGCAACATTGATCGATGATATGTATTTTATTACAATCCGTGACGTTACCGCAATGACAAACGTATTGATTAATGCGGAAAAAACTGGACGATTGAATAAAGATAAAAATATTATGCTATCCAAACTGGCAAATGATTTCAAATCACCTGTACAGTCAATTCTCGGATTTTCTCAGGCTCTCTCGGACGGACTGGGCGGAGATATTACAGAAAAACAACAAAAATACGTAAAAATTATTAACAAAAATGCATCTGATTTGTATGAATTTTTGGACAAATTTTTTGAATATACCAATGTTGAATCTTCTCTGTATGACAAATCTTTCCAGGTATTCGATATTGAACACCTTATTCAGTCAGTTATAAAAACTTTCGATACGGCAATTAAACATAAAAACTTATCGGTTCAGCTTAATTGCGATGAAAAGCTGAATAAAGCTGTTTACAGCGACGAAAGTGTTTTGAAAACCATTTTAAAAAATATCATTGAACTTTCCATAAATTTAACCGAACTTGGTTCAATCAATGTCGAATTGAGCAATCCGGAGCTTTCTTTTGTTGAACAGTCAGGTTTAAAGCTTATTAAAAATGCAAATGAAACATCTTATATGCAAATTACAATAACCGACAACGGTATCGGGCTTAAGGAGAGTGAACTTGAAGGTATATTTGAACCTTATTCACAATTAGATAAAATTAACAAAAAAAATCTTGTCAGAACTTTCAGTCTCGGAACAGTAAAAGAGTTGTTAAAGTATCTTAAAGGTACTGTCTGGATTGAAACAGAAATTATGAAAGGAACAATTTTTAACATAATAATACCTGTTGAAAAGGGAGTTATAAATCAGGATGAGTAATGTTGTATTAAATGGGGTTAGGAAAATCTATGACAAAAAAGTTGTTATAGATAATATTGATTTGGAAATAAAAGATAAAGAGTTTATTGTGCTTGTCGGAGCTTCAGGCTGCGGTAAATCAACAATTCTAAGAATGATTGCCGGACTCGAAGATATTACTGGCGGCGAAATTCTGATTGGTGACAAAAAGGTTAACAACATTCCGCCTAAGGACAGAGATATTGCTTTTGTATTCCAGAGTTATGCACTTTATCCGCATATGACGGTCAAAGAAAACATTGCCTTTGGCTTGAAGATGAGAAAAGTTGACAAGAACGAAATTGAAAAGAAAGTGAAGGAAGCAGCAGAAATTCTTGACCTGACAGAATATCTGGACAGAAAACCTAAACAGTTATCCGGCGGACAGCGTCAGAGAGTTGCTCTTGGACGTGCTATTGTACGCAACCCGAAAGTATTTTTAATGGACGAACCTCTCTCAAACCTCGATGCCAAACTGCGTGTACAAATGCGTTCCGAAATAAAAAAATTGCACGAGAAACTTCAGACAACATTTATTTATGTAACTCACGACCAGACAGAGGCTTTGACAATGGGTGATAGAATTGTTGTGCTGGATAAAGGAGTTATACAACAGGTTGCAAGTCCTGATGAAATCTACAACAATCCGCAAAATACTTTTGTAGCCGGATTTGTAGGCTCTCCGCAGATGAACTTTATTGACGGAGAAAATTTATCTCCGGACTATGCAGGCAAAACTGCCGGCATAAGACCGGAAAAAATGACCTCATACCTGTTTGACTCTTCTGATGACGATACTATTAAACTTACCGCAGATGTGGATATGACAGAACTTCTCGGCAGCGAAAAAATTATTTATTTTAATATCGGTCAGAATAAATGTTCTGCAAAACTGCCGGCTGATTTCAGTATTGATAAAACCATTAATATAAGTATAAAACGTCAGGATATTTACCTGTTTGACAGGGAAACCGGTAAACGAATCAATTAATCAATCAAAGCTTTTGTAATTTTATAGATATCCTGCAATCTGTCCCGGCTAACAGGTTTAATTCGTTCCACAATTCCTTTATATAAATCTTCATTATCCTGCTGATGCTCAAAGTCAAATAAATCTTTTATTTTACAATTTAAAGCATTTGCAATTTTTTCAATATTTTCAGGGGATGGAAAACACCGGCCGGTTTCAATATTACTTAAATTACGCGTAGCAATATTGCAGGCCATTTTATTATCTGAGGTTGATAACGGCCCCTTAGAATACTGGGATAAAAAAAGCAGCATTATGAATGATGATGGAAGTTATAACTCAACCGCAAATGATATGTTAGCAGAAGAGTATTTTGATAAATATTTTGCAAAATATTTAAAAATTGCCTCAAAAGGCTACTTAAATGAAGACTCAAGAAAACGATTTCAAACAATTTTTGCTGACGGATCTTCCGCAAACTGGGGAAATGGTGGATGCATTGATATAACTTATGATGTTAACGGCGGCAAAAACCCTAATTTACTCGGATTTGACAGATTTCCTTTCACAATATGCCATGATAAAAAGCCTGCATTTACTTCTTATACAAAAAATAGTATAACTTCAAGAGATGTTGCTGTTGAAAAGTGTAAAACAACTCCTCAATACTGTGTTGTTGTTCTGGAATTTGATAACTGGGAATTCAAACCTGATTATCCATGGCCGACAGTAAAAAAAGGTGTTTATTAAAATATCAGTCCGCTTCAAAATTTAAAATAGTCCGAAGTCCGAATTTTCATTTTTCTCAATCCAAATAATAGTGAAATTTTTCGGTCTTAAAAACGGATTGTCAGGCCCTTTGTTCAAGTATGGATTTTGTGCCATTTTATCATATTTGTTAATTTTTTCATAAAGCTTTTTGGTGTAATGTAACAGGTTCATAAAATTTCCTCCCGACTATTACCTGACTTTATTATGAAATTTTTATCAAGCAGAATAATCCCCGCAAAGAACAATTTTTAGCCCCGAATATTACCCGTTTGGATATCCTGTAATCTAATTGTTTAAACTGCAAATAAATTCTAAAATTTACACATAGTAAAGGAGAGCAATATGAAAAAATTACAGGGCACAAAAACAGAACAAAACCTGATTAATGCATTTGCCGGAGAATCACAGGCAAGAAACAGATATACAATTTTTGCCAAAATTGCAAAGAAAGAAGGTTATGAACAGATATCCGAAATATTTCTTGATACAGCAGAAAATGAACGAGAACATGCAAAATTATTCTATAAATATATAGGAAACACAGAAGGACACGTAGATTCAACATATCCGTTTGAACTCGGAACGACAGAAGAAAATCTGGCAAGCGGAGTTAAAGGCGAAACAGACGAATGGGAAACGGTCTACCGGCAAGGGGAGGATGATGCCAGAGAAGAAGGGTTTGATGAAATTGCACAGACCTTCAAACTTATAAGAACAGTCGAAGAGCATCACGCCAAAAGATACGCTGAACTTTTAAAAAATATAAAAGAAGATTCAGTATTCAAAAAAGAAAACGAGCAAACATGGGTTTGCCGGAAATGCGGATATCATACAGTTTCAAAGTCCGCACCGGAAAAATGTCCGCTTTGCGAACATCCGAAGGCTTATTTTGAAATTGATTGTGAAAAATTCTGACCCGTAGCAAATTCCGTCTACCGCGGCGATTAGCGTTTCAGAATGACATTGGAAAATTCCCCTTCCATTTTCCCCTTTACAAAAGGGGGCTAAGTTATAGCCTCCATTCATAAGGGAGGTGGCACGAAGTGCCGGAGGGTTTTTAGGAAGGTGCGGAAACCTTGGTTTCTGCTCACTCGTTTCTTTTGGTCGCGTGTTTTCTTTTCTTTCGTCTGTTTCTTTATCTTCTTTGTTGTCGGCATTAAACAGGTCTTCGGCAATGCTCCGGCGGCACATTGCCGTCGTGTGCTTGGCTACGCCCTCTGCCGACAATCCGCTTTTTCATCGCAAAAAAAGAAAAGAAACAGACATAATAAAAAATGTATTTATGGATGAGAAAATCCCCCTTCTCTTCCCCCTTTAAAAAAGGGGGCTAGGACTCTGCCTCACTTTTTATTATGTCTGCCCCCTCTCCCTAACCCTCTCCCGTAGGGCGAGGGGATACTTTGCGTCATTGCACAGCCGCACACATCATGTCATCCTGAAAGCGTTGAAAAATCAGTTGAGCCTTTTTAGGCGAAACTTTATTTTTCAAGCTGTTCAGGATCTTATCACCGGTATATTTTATTATGTTCATTTCTTTCTTTTCTATTACGATGAGAAGAGAAAGAAATGAATCAAAGAAAGGAAAGCACGTTGAATTACGGCAATGCTTCGCATTGCAAGACCGAATGGATGACGTGAAAATTTTCACCTTTCTGCTCCGCTATCGTGCTTAAGCACACGCTCCGCCATTAAACACATTCCTTGTACTGAGCAAAAGGAACAGTCGAATACTTGAGCCTTATGCCCCTGCTTCCGTATCAAAGGTCTAAGCGTAACAAAATGATAAGATTTTCAATTTACTGTTGGCATTTCTGCAGCTTAAGCATATAATTGGAATAGGGATGAGTATGAGCAAAAAAACACCGATATTTATAACATTATCACTTGCATTTTTATACGGCATATATTATTTTGGAATACCGGCAGTTTTGAACACATCAAAAGCAGAAATTTTTCTGGAACAAAAAATTAACAAAGTTTCAGGATATAAAATTGATATTACCTCACCGGTATTCAAAATGGGGCTTACTCCATCCCTCTGGCTCAGAGCGGAAGAGTTCTCAATATTAAACAAAGATAATTCAAAAGCACTTTCTCTGACTCATCCTAACATCAATATAGCATTATTACCGCTCATTTTCAAAGATTTAGAAATTAAACATTTCAGTTCGGACAAGTCTTTTGCAAATATAATTGTAGACAAAAATTCTCAAATTAAACTCGGTGACTACCCTGTTCAGGTAAAATCCGAGAGTAAATTCACACTCAATAAAGCCTCAGTTTTACTCAAAGATTTTAACCTCAATATAAAAGAATACATTCAAAACAAAAATATAATTGTTGACGGAAAACTTTTAAATATAAAACAATACGAAAAAGATAAACACATAAAAGCTTCAATGAATGCAATAATCAATGTTGACAAAAAACTTTCCGAAATAAATTTTGATACGGAATTAAAACTACCGCTTACAAACATTGATGAAGACAAAATTTCACTTAATGCCAATATAAAAGATTTGGATTTATCTATATTCAGTGCTTATATAAAAGCAATATCAAAAAACAAATACACAACAACCAGAGGGATATTAAATTTTACATCCGCTACTCAACTGAAAGAAAACAAACATAAACAAATTATATCATCACTTATACTAAAAGACTTCGGTTTAATAAACAAAGACCTTGCTCAGGCAAGTTACTGTGACGGGATACTGACAATAAAAAGTGATATTGAAACCCTGAAAAACGGAATCCGGATAAACAGTCTTTCAGCAAAAGCACCACAGGTTGACATATCAGCAAGCGGTGATGTAACAAAACTGAATGAAAAAATTCCATATTTAAATCTTAAGACAATTATTAATCCTTCAAGAACCGAAAAAGCAATCCCGATACTTCCGGGTTATGAAAATCTTCTTCCTGAGTTTAATTTTTATAAACTTAAAAAATATATTCTGTACGCAAACGCAATAGGACATCTTGACATAATAGGCAAAGCAAATGCCCCTGAAATGTTCGGAGATATTTTACTTTCTGATGCATATTTAATAAAAAGGATTCCGAATACAAAAGA
>JADIND010000047.1 GCA_017694215.1 Candidatus Scatousia excrementipullorum
CTTACAAAGGAGGCATTATTTTCCCTCGCCCTACGGGAGAGGGTTAGGGTGAGGGGGCGGACTGGATAAAAAAGAACAGTAGGTTGTGGTAAATTTTAATTTACCACAACAAAAATGTTTCGGTAATCAGAGATTACCAAAACCTACATTACTAAAAAGGCTCAACTGATTTTTTACGCTTTCAGGATGACATGATGCATGCTGCTGTGCGACTGCGGGTATTTACCCGCAATCGCACAGTGTATTGAAAAACCTAAGCCTCACCTTACCAGAGAGGCTTTGAGAAAATAGCATGTATAAATGAAAAGCAGTTTAGCTTTCGATTAATAAACTTGCACCGATAACGCCTGCAGTGTTTCCAAGTTGTGCCGGAACAACTTCAACCGCATCTCCGGCGACTTTCATTGCACGTTTTTTGAGTGTTTCTTTTAACGGTGTCATAAGAATGTCGCCTGCATCAGCAACCCCTCCGCCGACAATAATTTTCTCAGGATTAAGAAGGTTAACCACGCTTGCCATACCTATTCCGATATATTCACCCATAATTGTGAAAATTCTTCTGGCAACAGGATCCCCAGCTTTTGCAGCTTCACAGACAATATACGGAGTGATAGGAGTGCTGCTTGCCATTTCACGGAATTTTGTAGATTTGCCGCCTCTGATATAATCTTCAGCCATAGCAACGATAGACGGGCCGGACGCAAAAGCTTCCAGACATCCGGTATCTCCGCAGCCGCAAATCGGGCCGTCATGCATTTGCAATTTTATGTGTCCTATTTCACCGGCAGCATTGGAGGCTCCTCTAACAAGTTTTCCGTTTACGATTAAACCTGAACCTATGCCTGTTCCGACAGTAATGCAGATTAAATTGTCACAACCCTTACCGGCACCGTAATTAAGTTCGCCGAGTGCGGCACATCTCACGTCATTATCAACCCTTGTCGGGATGTGGAATTCATCTTCAATAAGTTTTGCAATAGGAACTTCAACCCACCCCGGAATATTCGGTGCGTTTCTTACAACACCGGCTTTATAATCAACCTGTCCCGGAAATCCGAATCCTATGCCTTCTATATTTTTAGCCTCAAGTTTTGTTTCTTTCATCAGGTCATAAATAGCCTGTTTAATATTATTAACGGTATATTCATATCCCATTTCAGCACGTGTAGGCACGGAATTAGAATAAATAATCTGTCCCTTTTCGTTCACCAGTGCAATCTTAACATTAGTACCGCCAACATCAATACCGATTCTGTTTTTTACCATTTTTTATACTCCCTTAATCTAGTGCTGATATAATCATAAAACAAACATACCAAATTAAAAATATTTTACAAAAGTAAAAATAAAGCAGTAAAAAGACCGCCGCGTCCGACGGTCTTTTTGTTTATGAGTTTGGTTTTACTTACTTAATATTAAAAAGATGAAACCGGTTTTTTCTGAACGGAAGCACCCGGGATAGACTGCCAGTTAGCAGCCATAATTTTCTTGAAAGATTTCAAAGCTGTATCTTCAAGTTCGCCGAGTTCTTCAGCTTCCATAATCAATTCTCTCAACGGAAGCAGAGCTCTTTGATCTCTCAAAACACCGAGAGCTGCAGCTGCACCTGCTCTGACAAGTTCATTTTCGTTACGGTTTTTCATAACATCAATCAATGCAGGAACTGCTTTTGTATCGTTCAATTTACCGAGAGAAGTAACTGCGTAAATTCTTACGTTTACCCATTCGTCATACAACATATTAATAACTTTATCAACAGCCTTTTTGTTTCCGATTTCGCCTAATGCTCTTGTAGCATCACAACGTACATTAACTTTTTCGTGGTCAAGAGATGCGATTAACGCATCGGTTGCAACATCGCCGATTTCGATTAACGCATCGGTTGCAGTAATACAAACCTGCGGATTTTCATCATTAAGAGCTTCGACGAGCGGTTCAACAACGATAGCACCGCCAAGACGCCCCAAAGCACGTGCAGCACGGACTCTTACGTCAACGTTTCTGTCTTCTCTCAATGATTCAATCAGGTGAGTTGTAGCTTTAGAATCGCCGAGTTCACCTAACGCACGTGCTGCATAAAGTCTGACAGAACCGTTTTTATCATGTTTTAGTACATCAATTAACGGTTCAACAGCTTTAGAGTCACCCATTTCGCCGAGGATACGGGCTGCGTTATATCTGACTTTTTCGGAATTACTTGTTTTCAAATCTGTAAGTAATTCGTCAAATGATTTTTTAACCTGTTTTTTCTTGCTGTTCACACTAATTGTCATGAAATTTTTCCTCCGACACTACAATTTATATTCTACACTTACACATATTTATAAAAACATTTGTTAGAATATAATTGCTTTTTTACCTTCTATATATTAAATATTTGTTACAATTTAATTTTACCGGTTATTTAAGTGTATGTGATGTCTTCTTGATTGCTTTTTTGTTTTTGGGGATTTGCAATCCATTAAGGGTAACACTGACACTTTATACTATAATCATAACACATTTTTTATTTTTTGTGGTGGGTTAGTTGTACTATTTGTGCAAATTTTATGTTTGTTTTTTTAACAAAATGTATCTTTCAATAATAACAGCATGATTTTTGTAATATATTTTAATAAATACTACTTACTATGGATAGTAATAATAAACTCGCTGCCCCTGCCGACCTCGCTGTTTACAATAATTTTCCCGTTGTGCTTTTCTATTATCTTTGCAGAAATCGCCAAACCAAGACCCGTGCCGACCCCGACTCCTTTTGTTGTAAATCCTGCAGTAAAAATTTTTGAAATTTCATCTTCAGGAATTCCTTTTCCGGTGTCTTTTATGCTCACAGTCAAAGTTTCAGCCTCATAAAAAGTCGTAATTGTAATCTTGCCTTTTCCTTCAATCGCTTGACAAGCATTGACCAAAATATTGGTAAATACTTGATTCAGCATATTCGGATAACATTTTATAAGAGGAAGTGTACCGTAATTTTTTACAATCTCTATCCTGTTTTTTGTTTCGTGACGGATTAATTCCAGCGTCAGGTCAAGCTCTTTGTTAATATCTGCCTCCTGAAGCTCCGCCTCATCAAGCCTTACGAACTTTTTCAAGGAAACTACGATATTACTTATACGCTGAATAGCCTCGCTGTCAATATGGTTGATTTCCTGCATCAGGTCTGCGATTTCCTTATCCTGAATCTGCGGGATAAGTTTTGCAAGGATTCCGTTGTTTGATTTAATTGAAGCTACCGGAGTATTAATTTCATGTGCTACTCCTGCGATTAACTGACCCAGAGATGCCATTTTTTCGGAATTTATCAACTGCAGCTGGGTTTCTTTTAACTCTTTCAGGGCAGCTTTCAGTTCTTTTACGGTCTGAATATTCTTCTGATACAGTTCTGCTCTTATAATCGCGTTACCCAGCTGAAAAGAAATTGCCTCTAATATTTCTAACTCTTCCGACAATTCTCTTTTCTGATAACTGAGCAAAACTATCACCCCGATTAAGTTTTGCAGGTGAAAAACCGGAACAACTATTCGCATAACAGATTGCCTGTAAGGTTGTGCTCCGATATATTCACGCATACATGGAGTTACGGAAATTTCATTATTGCAAATAGTGTTGAAAGTTTCACTGTCAAAGGAAATCAGAGTATCGGTATTTGATTTTTTTGAACCGAAAATTTCGACAATTCTGAAATTTTTATCGGTCTTTTCAGCATAATAAGACTTGAATGCACCGAACATCATGGCGAGTTCCGTGAGAGCGGAATTCAGAATTTTTGAAATATCCATAGACTCTCTTACGAGGTTGGAAACTTTGTTTATAAGGGCAATTCGGATTGCCTGTGACTGGGCTTTTTGTTTAATTTTTTGTAAATCTTCAATTTCTTCTTCCAAACCTGCACGTTCGTTTTGGAGTTTCAGATTTTGTTTTTGAACTTTTGCAAGTTCGGCATTAGCACTGACATCAGAAAAGAAAAATATGGAATATTTTCCTTTTTTAATTACGGACAAATCATAATAAAGGATTTTTTCTCTGTTAAATTGATAAGAAACGCACGCAAAAAAATTCTCTTTGCATGTCAGTGCATGATAGATGGGAGAATAGTTTTCGATATTTTCACTGTTCAGTGGACAGATGTCAAAATTTGAATTATGGGAAAATTTTTTCAGGTTAGAAAATTCAGGAAACCATCGTTTAAAAGTATAATTTTGATAAACGATTTCCTTTTTATCATTAATTATTAAAACAGCATCCCTGAACTGATTAAAAATATCAAACTTTTTCATAATAATAATTATATAATATGCAAAAATGCATAGCAATTTCGTTAACAAGATGAACCAAAAATTTGTTTATGTTACCATAAACCTATGGAGAAAAATGTTAATGAAATTCTGAAACCGATTCAGAATGAGGGTAAAAAAGTTAAAATCGGTTTAATCGGTCTTGGAACCGTGGGCTCGGGAGTTTTTAAAACACTACGGGCTTTTGATAATGTAGAAGTAACAAAAATTGCGGTCAGGAATTTAAACAAACCAAGAAATATTGATGGTTTAGACAATTCTATAGTTACAGATAAACCTTATGATGTTGTAAATGATTCTGAAATAGATATTGTTGTAGAATTAATAGGCGGTCTGGAACCTGCTTATGATTTAATAAAGACAGCAATTAAAAACGGGAAACACATAGTTACCGCAAACAAAGAACTTCTCGCTAAAAGAGGGGAAGAACTTTTCAAATTCGCCGAAGAAAACAATAAAGTTATTCTTTATGAAGCTGCAATCGCAGGCGGAATTCCTATTATAATGCCGATAAAAACAATTCTTGCAGGTAACAAAATTACAAGAATTGAAGCAATCCTCAACGGCACGACAAACTATATTTTAACCAAAATGGATGTTCAGGGAGCCTCTTATGAGGATGTATTGAAAGAAGCACAGGAACTGGGGTATGCGGAGGCTGACCCGACGGGGGATGTTGAAGGTTTTGATGCGGCTTATAAAATCACAACCCTTGCAACCCTTGCTTTCAGAAAAAGAATTAAAATAGAAAACGTTTACCGTGAAGGTATTACAAAAATCAGGGCTCAGGATATGCATGCAGCAAACGATTTGGGTTACAAGATTAAACTTATTGCCTCGGCATATCTGACTGAAGACGGAAAAGCCGATGTACGGGTTCATCCGATGCTTGTGTCGCAAAAATCCACACTTGCACATATCAATTACGTAACCAATGCAGTGAGTATTCAAGGAGAACCTGTCGGGTCAATAACACTTTCCGGCCCGGGAGCGGGAGAATTTCCGACAGCAAGTTCAGTTGTCGGAGATATTCTTGCAATAGTATCAGAACTCGGTACAACAGATTATCCGCTGCCGATGATGCGTTGCAACCACAGCAGTGACGCGGAAGTTATAAATATTGCAGACACGGTTAATAAATATTATCTTTCAATAAATGCCAAAAATAACAAAGGTGTTATCGGAAAAATCGGAACAATCTGTGCAGAAAATAATATAAGTCTTGCAAGCATTGTACAACGATGCGTTTCAGATGATAATACCGCAGATATTACGGTTATTACGGAACTTGTGAAAGAAAAAGACATGCGAAATGCTGTCAAAGCCTTTGAAGAAGATGAAGTTATCAATAAAGTTAACAGCATGATAAGAGTGCAAGTATAAGGAGGACTTTCGGATGAATGAACAAGAAATCGCTTTGGCAAAATCAAAAAGGAAAAAATTAATCGTCATTATTGCAGGGGTTGTGCTTTTTACAAGTTTTACTCACAAAACACATTTCACCTGTGACTTGACAGATTGCAGCATTGAAAAAACTATCTTTGGCGGAATTACCATATCAAAACAGCCAATCGGTAGAAATCAGATAGTTAATTTTACAACTTACGGATATCGTACCGGCAAAAGCGGAAGAATGCACAATGTATATTTAAATACTCGTACCGGAGAACGATACAGAATGTTTACAGGCAGTAAACATCAGGCCCGGATGATAGAAGATAAATTGAGTAAAGCATTGTATAACGAAAAAAATATTAATATTACTTACTAAAAAATAAAGGACAAAATTATGTACTATCAAGGATTAATTAACACGTTCAGAGAATATTTACCGGTATCGGAAAAAACTCCGGTAATTACGCTTAATGAAGGGAATACTCCCCTAATCAAAGCTGATAATCTTGCTAAAAAAATCGGGCTTGATGCAGAGATTTATTTAAAATTTGAAGGCTGCAATCCGACCGGAAGTTTTAAAGACCGCGGTATGACAATGGCAGTTTCCAAAGCAAAAGAAGCCGGTTCAGGAGCAATTATCTGTGCCTCAACCGGAAACACATCAGCCTCTGCCGCCGCATATGGTGCTAAAGCCGGAATGCGAACGTTTGTATTAATCCCTGACGGATACATTGCACTCGGAAAACTCTCGCAGGCAATGATGTATGGTGCTGAAATTATAGCAATTAACGGCAACTTCGATCAGGCACTGGAAGCTGTTCGTGCAATCGCCGAAAAATACCCGATTACACTTGTCAATTCAGTAAATCCATACAGAATAGAAGGACAGAAAACAGGTGCATTTGAAATCTGTAATGCTTTAGGTCAGGCTCCTGATTACCATTTTATCCCTGTTGGCAATGCCGGTAACATAACAGCTTACTGGAAAGGTTACAAAGAATGGCACACTGCCGGAAAAATTTCTTTACTTCCTAAAATGATGGGATTTGAAGCCGAAGGGTCGGCTGCAATCGTAAGAGGCGAAAGAATTCTTAAACCGGAAACACTTGCCACCGCAATCCGTATCGGAAACCCTGCAAGCTGGAAACAGGCAGAAGCTGCCCGAGATGAAAGCAACGGTATGATTAACTGCGTAACCGATGAAGAAATCGTAAAAGCATATAAACTTATTGCCTCTACAGAAGGTGTTCTTGCTGAACCTGCAAGTGCTGCATCTGTTGCAGGATTGATAAAATTCAAAGATAAAGTAAAAGCAGGCTCGAAAGTTGTTTGTATTTTAACAGGCAACGGACTTAAAGATCCTGACAACGCTATTAAATATTCCAATGCGGATGTTAAAAAGACATCATCAGACCTGACTGATATCTTAAAAGCAATGAATGTATAATTCATGCGAATGCGTGTAAAGCTACAGTTACGGAGTGTTGAAAAACCATCGGGCCCTTGTGCCGCCTCACATTCACTTCGTTGCGAAGCAGGGTCCCAAGGCTCAGTGTGTTCGCCTGTTCCCTTTGCTCCTTACAAGGGTAATGTTTTATTGCAGAGCGTGTGCGTAAGCACGATAGCGGAGCAGAAAGGTGAAAATTTTCTAAGATCCTGAAACCAGTTCAGGATGACATGGTTGTGTGCGGCTGTGATTGCGGAGTGTTAGAGGGTTTTTCCCTCTTTATTAATACATTCTTACAAGTCTTCTGACTTCTGAAAGAACTTTTTGTGCTTCAACACGGGCTCTTTTTGAACCTTCATTCAAAATGTCTTTAACTTCGTCAACATGTGTTTCATAATACCTGCGTTTTTCTCTTATCGGAGCAAATTTTTCGTTAATTAAAGCACCAAGCTGACGTTTGCAATCCGCACAGCCTCTTTCGCCTTTTTCGCATTCACAACGAATCTGTTCAATCTGTTCCTTTGTACCGAAAATCTGCCAGTATTTAAATGCAACTTCACATTCATCCGGGTGTCCCAAATCAGTTTTTCGGAGCCTGCTTCTGTCGGTGATTGCTGTCATAATCTTCTTTGCTGTTACTTCTTCAGTATCGGAAATTTTTATATCATTCTGGAAAGATTTGCCCATCTTGTTTCCGTCCAAACCGCAAATCAAAGAACAATGATTCAAAAGAGGTTTCGGCTCATTGAAAAATTCTTCTTTATAAATATGGTTAAAACGTCTTGCAATATCACGCGTAATCTCAATATGAGCAACCTGATCGATTCCAACCGGAACATGTGTTGCATTCATCATCATTATATCCGCACTCATCAAAACCGGATAACCGAGCAGACCGTAACTCATTTGTGAGTCCTGACCTTCTTTTGTACGTAAAATTTTTACCATATCTTTAAGACAAGGATCACGCTCAACCCAGTTTTGCGGGGTTATCATACCGAGATAAACATTTAATTCCGCAATTTCCGGCACCATAGACTGAACATACACAGTTGAAACTTCCGGATCAATACCGGACGCAAGCCAGTCTATTGCAACATCTATAACATCATTTCTTAAATTTTCTGTCTTATCATATTTTGTAGTAAGGGCGTGCCAATCAGCAACAAAGAAAAAACTGTCATACTTGTGCTGTAATTCAACCCAATTTTGAATTACTCCGAGATAATGCCCCAGATGCAATTTACCGGTCGGTCTCATTCCCGAAACTATTCTTTCTTTCATAATCTCTCACGTCCTTTCTTACAACTAAAAATTATACACAAAACATAAAGTTTTTGTTGAATAATCAAAAAAAAATGTTATAATAAATTTTATGAAAAAATGGTTGGTAATTTTAACAGTATTAATTTTGGGAACAGGGCTAAGCTGTATAGCCGCAGAAACTCCCGTGATGGAGGATGTACAGCTTGAAACCAGAGGTTACGATTTAGTCGAAGTTCCCGCAGGAACCTTCATTCCTGTTGCAAGTTCTCAGGAAATATCAACCGAATACTGTCCGGAAGGGTTCAAGGTAAGATTTACCGCCACAAACGATTTGTACATGTACGAAACAAATATAATTCCGGAGAATACAACATTTTACGGTTTTATTGAAAAACTTAACGAGCCCGTAGTCGGCACAAACGCCTCTATGACTATTAAAATAACAAAAATGATACTTCCTGACGGATACGAAGTTCCGATACGCGGATACATTTACACCTCAAATAACAACATAATCGGCGGAGGAATTTCCGAACCTGCCGAATGGAGAAAAATGCCGCATTACCAAAGAGATATAGGAAATAACATTACCCTGCAGATTCGCCCGGGCAGAGCAAGAAAAATGGGCAAGCATACAAAAATTCCGGCAGGAGAGGATGAACTTATTATCCTGACTGATTCTGCGTGGATTACACATACCGTTACAAATTGACAAATCGAAATATAAAAATATAATATTAAATAAATGTGTATTTTAGAAAGGAAGGTACTTAAATGAATAAACAACTAAGCCTTATTGCGGCAGTTCTGCTACTTGCAGGTTCAATGGCCTATGCCGCAGGAAATTACAATTATACTGAAAACAAAATAGCACCTTCTTTTCAGCCGGAATACTACAACAGTCCGACAGTTTCAGGTAAACAAACCTTAAAAGGGAGTGTCGTTACCGTACCGGCAGGACAGGCATTTCCGGCTGTAGCGACTATGCCGATAAGCTCTGCTACTTTGAACCTCGGACAGAATGTGACACTTGCACTCGGTTCTGATTTTTATTATAACAATAAACTTATAGCACCGGCCGGAAGTACTGTAACAGGTTCTGTTCTGGAAGTTTCCAAAGCCAAAAGAGGGAGTATGAACGGTAAATTAACAATCCGCTTCACTCAAATTACAACCCCTTACGGAACACAGATTCCTATTTCAGCCGTAATAAAAACCGAAGACAATTCCGGAACCCTCATCGGCGGAACAAAAATGGATGTAACTAAAGATTATGCAAAAGACCTTACTGTTGGTGCAGGTGCAGGAGCCGTTTCCGGAGTTGTATTCGGGGCACTTGCAGGCGGTAATGTCGGCCGCGGGGCGGCTCTCGGAACAGCTGTCGGAGCTGGCGGAGGACTTATAAAATCTTTGTGGGATAAAGGAGATGACGTTGAAATTCCTGCAAATTCAGGTATAGAACTTGTTCTTACCCAGCCTATCACCGTTAATCCCGCAATTTATAACTCAAATTATTAGCCACCCGTGCAATAATTTTATTTTCAATTTAAAATAAGATTATTGAGAAATCAGATTAGGGAAAAAATAATGTCAATCTTAGGAAAATACAATAGCAATTTAATAGAAGAGGATGAGCCGCAAGAAGTTTCGGGTTATACAACTCCTGCCGTTATTCGTGAGGACGAGAAAGACTTAACTCTGAAAAAATCCATTGTGATATCTACCCTGCTCCACCCGACGGTAGTTGGGGCGGCATGGCTTATAATGATTATTCTTGCCCTTCTCGGAATTCATCTTACTGTATTTGACAAACCTACACCTAAAAAAAATGATATAGAATTTGTACTTGTTGATAAAGAAGATACACCAATAAATAAAAATACTCCGTATCGTGCGGACAGAAATTCACGTGCCGGCGGGCACCATGATCCGACAAGAAAAGTTTCGATGCCTTCAGCTCCTGCAGCTCCGACACAAAAACCTAAACCGGCTTCACAGGCTTCGGCTCCGAAAAAAGCAGTGCAGCCGCAGAAACCGCAGCAGGTAAAACAACAGCCGGCAAAAAATCCTATTCAGCAGATGGCAAAAGAAATGTTTCAGAAACCTGCTCCAAAACCGGTACCGCAGCCTGCACCTGCACCTGCTCCGGTGAAACAAGCAGCAAAACCTAACCCGCCGACGGCAAGACCTTCCATAAAACCGCCTAATACACCGAAACCTGTTGCCAAACCGACATCAGGATTTCAGGTTCCGGTTCCGAAAGCAGCCACACCGTCTTCCGGCGGGCATTATTCAACCGGTCCGATAAGCGGTTCCGGTAAACTCGCAAACGGCGGTTCTTCCGCAGGCGGCAGCAGCAGTTCCGGCAGATATACTCCGGCACCTGTTCTTGCACCTACCGGCTCATCAGGTTCTAAACTAGGACGTTCTTCTTCCGGCACAGGCGGAAGTGCAGGAGGTTCCGGTATGGGTAATCCGGGTCCGGGCAATCCTAACGGCAGACCGGGGATTGATGCCATAAAAGAACCTGATTTCGGCCCGTATATGAGAGATTTACAAAGACGTATCAAAATGAACTGGAATCCGCCTAAAGGAAACGAAAGTAAACGCGTTGTACTCTTATTTAAGATTGCAAAAGACGGCAGACTTCTAACCTGCAGTGTGTTTAAATCATCAGGACTCCAGAGTGCGGATAAAGCGGCACTTGACGCTGTAAAATTAACAGCTCCGTTCAAGCCGCTGCCTGCAGAATTCAAAGGACAAAGCATTGATATTCAGTTTACGTTTGATTATAACGTATTCGGAGCATCAGGATATTAACAACAAAAACTAAGTAACTACAAAATAAAGAGGATTAAAATTATGGATCTTTTATTACATTCAATTCAGTTAGACTGGCCGGTATTATTACCGATTCTGATTTGTTCTATTCTTGTTGTAGCGGTTGTGCTTAACAGATTCTCTTTCTACAAAAGAAACAAAAGAGATGTTGTTCTGTTAATCCCGAGATTACAGAAAGAACTTGCAAAAAACAACCTTCAGGGAGCACAAAATCTTGCCGTACAATGCGGAGGCGTTATCGGTGAAGTTACGGAAGAAGCCGTCAGAATTTTCTCTGAACAAAGAAACGGATTTTCCCGTTCTTTTGATATTGCAGCTGCACTTGCCACAAGAAAATTAGAAAGTCATCTGACAATACTCGGTACAATCGGCGGTGTTGCACCGTTCTTAGGGTTGTTCGGAACTGTTGTCCGTATTCTTTACACATTTCAGGATCTGGCTCAACAGGGCAACCAGTCAGCCGCAGTTGCAATGGGTATCGGTTCTGCGTTGATTGCAACTGCATTCGGTCTTGGTGTTGCGATTGTTGCAGTTGTTTTCTACAACTCTTTCCAGTCAATCGTAAAACGCTACGAAGACGATTTTCAGTTAATCAAATTATTGTTCCTGAGTTTTGTTGATTCGGAAGGTACATCTTCTCCGGTTCAACCGCCTCAGAACAGTAATATCTCAATGTAAAATAAGGATTAAAACATTATGGCAATAGGTTCTAACAAAAAAGCTAAAATGTTCACGGAGATTAATATCACGCCTTTAACGGATATTTTCCTTGTACTTTTGATTATCATGATGGTAGTTGCACCGTCGTTTCAGTCAATGGATAATGCAATTACGGTTCCTGAAATAAACAGCGGAGTTGCAATAGAGGAGAAAAATGCAACCGTTTCCATTACAAAAGAAGGCTTGATGTATATTAACGGTCGTGAAATTCCCGCAGAAACTTTGACAGATGAACTTATTGCACTCAAACCGACGCTTGAAAAACCCGAAGTCGTAGTTAAAGCTGATGAGAAAGTAAAAAGTTCCGAAATAATGAAAGTGATGAATGCGGCTCAGGATGCAGAATATAAAAAGCTTATAGTTGCAGGCGAGCCGCTCACCAAAAAAGAGCAAAGGGATTTACAACAACAAAATAACAATCAGGGAGCATAAAAATGGTACGTGAACGCGAAACATTCAATGAAATAAACATAACACCGCTGACAGATATTTTTCTGGTACTTTTGATTATCATGATGGTAATTGCACCGTTACTGGATCAGCAGGGATTGAATTTGACCGTTCCGGAAAATGTTGCCGAAGAACAGGTTAATAAAGACACAAAGATTTTAACGGTCAGCGTATCTGCCGACAACAGGTATTTTATAGACGGGGCTGAAATTCCAGCTCCGGAATTGGAAAATACTTTAAAAGCACAGGCTCCGAATTACCCTGACGGTATGATGATTTCAACTGACGGGGATGCTACTCACGGAGCCATTGTAAAACTTATGGATTCCGCAAGAAATTCCGGTATCAAGAGCATTTCTGTATCTGAAATGTAAAATAGATGCTGAATATCCGATTCCTGCCGGTCTGACTGCCTTTAAAAATTTGTAATTATATATCCATACCGTAAGGGTTCATTCTTATCGGAGAGCCCGGTTTCCAGTTTTTTGCAATATAATCGTATGCCTTATCCATATGTTTTTCAAATATTTTGGCAAGTTTCGGATTATAAATTTCAAGACAACTCATTCTCAGAATACCGAAAATAGCCTGAACTTCGTTTGCATCAAGAGTTTTAAATGCATTTTGTTCAAAAGGCAAATCCGGATGCTGGAATAAAGATTCTTTTATAATTCGTTTTATTGCTTTACAGGTTGCAGCGGTTTCTCTGTCCAATTTAGACAAATCCATTTTTGAAAATTCACGGTTGATATTCAATAGTGCAAGGAAGTATGAATTTGCCATCATCGTACTTCCGCCTGGAATACTGTCAACAAAAGTTCTGGAATATTTATCAAGCAATGAACTTTTATAATTTTTTTCGCCTCCGTTAGGATCAAATTTAGCGATAAAATCTTCTTCTTTTAAATCAATTCCTTTGCTTTCGGCCCATTCAAGCATTTTTCTTATATAATTTTTCGGGGCAAGTCTGATATCATAGACTGCAGTTTGTTCTTCTTTAACTTTTTTCCACGCATATGTCATATTTCTTGAAAAAGCTTTTCGAGCCCATTCATTAGATGCCCAGAATTTTTTCATAACAGAGCTTTCTTCTTTTGATAATTCTGCAGGGTTTTCCAATTTAGTGACATTAAAATTTTTTACGCCGTACCTTTTCATAAAAGCGGACATTGCCTTTTTAATATTATCAGCACCCGTCATATACCAGGCTTTTGTTGCTACACGCTGAATAATTTTTGCTCTGTCCGGATTTTCGGCATAGAATTGCTTTTGGCGTTCCGACATATTAAACAGAGCTTCCGGATTATTCTCATAATATTTTAATAACCCTTCTGAAATATGTTTTTTATGTTCGGCAGAAAGCGGGCCTCTTTTTATGTAAACAGGTTCACCCGAAGATTCCTGAGCTTTTCTGTCAAGGGCTGCCATACGTTTTTCCGTCATTTCTCTTGTCAGACGTTCATTATATTCAGGGTCAGAAAGCTTTAGTAACTGTCCGTATGTTCGGTCAACTGTCGGGATATTCAATTTATTCAAAGTATGGCTCAAACTTTTTCCGTCTGAATACCTGCGTAAATCATTTAAAGAAAAACCTTCGCCCCAGTATAATTTCAAAAGCTGGAGAGATAAATCTTCGTCATTATCAAAATATTCAAGTTTGCCTTTTTGAAAATCATCTATGAAACTGCCTTCCTGAGCTTTTACGTTTTCTGCCGGAATTACATCATTAAACTCGGGGAATTTTTGTTTGGCTTCCTCAAGAGTAAAACAATCCTTGAGGCTTTCATAGAATCTTTTATGAATACTTATTAAAGTTTCTTTTGCCTTGTTGCCTTCTTCCAGAATTATGCCTGCCCACTCACGGATTTGCGGCGGGTAAACGTCTGATTTTTTTGAGGCAAGTTTATCAAGGTGTCTTACAGTTTCGGCAAGGTCAAGGCTGTAGCCGCCGGTAAAACTCAAGACCTGAGCCGCTGTCGGGACAGGGAGTTTTTGTTTAATGTCAACTGTGACGTTTGCACTATGTTTTTTTGCTGAATTATCTTTGTTGAAATTTCTAGGGGTAAAACTTATTTTATCTACATACATAACACATATTTCCTTACTGTTAAACATAAAACTTCTGAATAAATAAATTTGCCTTTATTTAAGAGAAAGTTTACAAATGTATAAAAAGTAAGACAATTTCTTGTCCGGTAACTTTTATATTTTAAATATACAAAAAAATACGTCCTTTTTAAAAGGACGTATTTATATTCCGTGAAATTATTTTACAGAGGTTTAACTGAATCTCTGTAAATAGCTTCGACAACATCTCTGCTGTTGCCGGAAGGTGCTATATCGATTAATCCGCCGAGTGACGGAGTTGTATAAACAAGATTTACAAGTTTATCGACATCAGCTTCGCTGAACCCTTCATCTGACAGTTTTTCCGGAACACCCACTGATGCGAGCCAGTTTTGAACTTCTTTGGCAGCTTTTTCAGCTTCCTGCGGGTCACCTGTCAATCCTTTCGCGATAGGTGCGAGGATTTCTGCCAGAACATGCGGTCTGTCTTTGTAGATAACCTTGATTACGGCCGGGAGCAGGATTGCAAGCCCTAGGCCGTGTGCAAGTTCAGGTTTTACGGCACTCAAAGGATGTTCAAGTGCGTGTGTGTAGTGTAAAAGTCCGTTATCAAAGCTTACACCGCCCATCATTGCAGCATATGCAAGGTAGTATCTTGCTTCTAAATCATCCGGATTTTCGATTGCTTTTGGCAGATATTTTGCAACAAGTTCAATAACTTCTTTTGCAAGAGAAATTGAATAAGGTGATGCTACTTTAGATGTTGCGGCTTCCACAACGTGATTAACAGCGTCGATTGAAACATATCTTGTCTGTTTCGGCGACAATTTTGTCATAAGCTGCGGATCGTCAATGGCAAACATCGGATAAATACAATCATATGCTATTGCAGGCTTAAAGTTTTTGGCAAGATTTGTAACAACAGCAAATCTGTTTGTTTCCGTACCCGTACCGTGTGTCAGGTTAATTGATACGATAGGTGCAGCTTTTTCCGGTGCAAATTCAAAATCGTAAATATTTTCAGCTGTTTTTTCAGGGTATTCAAGAAGAATTGCAACTGATTTACCGGCATCTGTCGGAGAGCCTCCGCCGATTGCAATAACAGCTTTTGCCCCGAAATCTCTTGCAATTTTAGCAGCAGCGTTAACGTGATCTGTTGTAGGGTTCGGTGTAACCTGATCGTAGTTTACATAGCCTATGCCGTGGTCTTTTAATGCTTTTTCAACATAATCCCATGCCCCTGTTGCTTTGTAAGCGTTGCGGCCTGACATTACTATAACTTTATCTATACCTTTGTCTTTTAAAACTTTTGCGATATCGTCAATCTTTTTAATTGCTCCGACACCGAAATATACCGTTGTTCTTGTGCGGATTTCTTTAATCTCGTTAATGTTAATATCCTTTTCCCACATAGAAAACTCTCCTTTCTTAACATTTGTTTACATGTATATTATAGTCAGGTTTTCCATGTTTTGCAAGCTGTATAAAACGTCGGTTATATTTCGATTTTTACCCGAAAGCTCCGGCATGTCGGAACTTGTTTTAAGTTCTAAACATTTAAAATTTTCTGTGGAAAAAAGGAAATTTTTTTTTAGTAAATTGCAACAAATGTTCCTGCAAAGTATTGTTTGCGGCACTGGTTACATATTAATTCATAAAAATTACAATATGTTAAAAATTTGCATTTCATGCATGACAAATAAACTCAATTATTCTATGATAATTTCAACGGAGGTATAGGACAGGATGATTGAGGAAATAGTTTCAAAAAAATCAGATTTTGACTTAACGTCAAAAAGCTCTTTTTCAAAGGCTGATGAAGCTTTCACTTCGCGTTCTTTTGCGGCACTTCTGGCAAAGAATTTCATCCCGTACTCCCACAAAAAACTCGCTGATAATTATATTATCGTAAAAAGAATTTTTAAATTTCAGGCTGTACAAAGCCGTATTAATAACACAGAAAAAGCACTTCTGGCAAAATACGACTTTAATACTCTTGAATATACTACAGTTAAACAAATGTACGAAGAACTAAGGCTTTTACAAAAATGGTCTGCCTCTGATGACGAAAAACTAAAACATGATGCAGATACCATTATGGAAATCCGGACACGTGAATTGAAATTCATTGATGCAAACAGTTATGCAAATATTTCCAATGAAATTTACAAAGGCTATATTGCCCTCGAACATTACTTTGAAGAAATCAGCAAATACAAAGACAGTAAATAGTTATTCCGTTATTATTGCTTTTATTAATTTATAAATATTTTCTATTTTTTCACGGCTTTTTATATCGCGTAAATCGTGAATAATTTCTTCAACCAGTTCTTCTTGCGGCCGCAAATGGTCAAAGGCAAACAGTTCGGAACTTGAAATATTTAAAACTCTCAAAATCTTTTCAAGGGTTTCTGCCGTCAAAAAATTTTCACCGTTTTCAATCCCGCAAAGTGTACGAGTTGCAATATCTAGTTTTTCAGCAAGCTGTTCCTGCGTGAATCCGCGATTTTGCCGTAATCTTTTAATTTTTGTTCCTAACTGCTTTTTTATATTCACGAAATTTAACCTCAAATTAATTGTAAAAAATACTTTTTAATTGCAGAATGATACAAAGTTGCATTAAATAAAGCTATGTAAGAGATAAAATTACGTGGACGAAATTTATAATATCAAGTTTTGTAAAGTATTAAAAGTATTGTTATATCTTAATTTATGCATAAATAAGAGATTTAATTTCATATAATTGGCAATTTTTGTTCACTAAATGTTTTTATAGAAATATGAGATGTTAATTGCAATTACACGAGTGATATAAGAAAAGAAAGGAGATTATTATGGCAGAACCGCTTAATATCGGAGGTGTAAGCTTCTCAAAAGCAGAAGTAGCAAAACAAGAGGTTAAAACAAAAGAAAGAACAAACGAAAAAGGAACCTGGGAACAGTACAAAGAATACACTGTAACCCTGAAAGACGGGACTAAAGTGACTTATGAGCAGCAGAATGCAGAAAGAAAAGCTGCTGTTGACATTCAGGATGACGGCTCAATTAATTTTTACGGATTGAGCAAAGCGGACATTAAAGATACTGAAAAAGATGATACATACAAACTTATGGGATGTGAATTTACGGGCGTTATGGCAAAACGTCAGGACAAAGGCATTATTTTTAAAGAACCTGCGGATCATGATAAAATTTCAGCCTATAACAGAGAAATGCCTGACGGCTCAATTCAAAAATCAAACGAAAATTACGCAAGCGTTAATGAAGGTGACAAAATTAACGGACATTACGTAAAAACTGCGGGACGACGCAAAATAGTCGGGTGGCATAAATAAGAAAAAGACCTGATATAATATCAGGTCTTTTTCTTTTGTGTAAATACTTAGATTATGCTTCAGCCGGAGCTTCTTCTGCCGGAGCAGATGCGGCAGCTTCTGCCGCGGCTTTAGCTTCTTCTTCAGCCTTAGCTTTTGCTTCGGCTTCAGCAGCAGCTTTTGCCTGTGCTTTCTTAGAAAGTTTTACGGTTTCTTTCTTAACATAGTTCAAAGTACCGTCTTCTTTGCAGTTTTTCATCAAATACTGAACGGTTTCCGTAGGCTGTGCACCTTTTTTAACCCAATCTTGTGCAGAAGCCAAATCAAACTTCATTTCTTTTGTTTTAGGGTTATAGTAGCCTAATTCCTGAACAGGACGGCCTTCGCGTTTTGTTGTTGAGTTGATAACGATAATTCTGTATGAAGGGTTTTTCTTAGCACCCATTCTTTTTAATCTGATTTTTAACATTTTTGTTTTCCTTCTTTATTTAGTGATTTAAAATTTCATCCGCAAACAATACGGGATGATTGTAATACTTCGGTCAAGTCAGACAACGCAGCCGCCGCTTTGTCAGATTGCCCTTGAACAAGGCTAAAGAGGAATTGCCCGTTCCGATTTTATCAAAACACAAAACATTTTCTTTATCAAGCATTTTTTAAGAAATGTTAGTTACAAGCGAAATTCAATGTTTTGATATATAATTTTTTTATGAAAAATTGGCGGGTTTTTACAGGTTATTTGATACTTATACTCATTGCAATCAGTATGCTTTACCCTTTTTTTGCAATGTTGAACCTTTCGTTTATAAAAAATGAGGAAATTTTTTCACAGGCCGGTAAAATTTTTTATTCCGGAATAACTTTTGAAAATTACCGTAATGTATTTCAGCAGATACCTTTGAGCAGATATTTTTTCAACAGCCTTCTGGTTGCAACCGTTACGACAATCGGGCAGGTTATTTTTGCGGCTCTGGCCGGGTATGCGTTTGCAAGGCTGAAATTTCCGTTCAGAAATCTTATATTTCTTATCGTCCTTATAACAATGCTTGTACCGCCGCAGGTTAACATCATCCCTCTTTTCTTTTTAATGAGGGAAATGCATTTGATTGACACATATCAGGCACTTATTCTGCCGGGGATGTTCGGAGGGTTCGGAATATTTTTGATGCGGCAGTATTTTCTCGGTCTGCCTAAAGACTTGGAAGAATCAGCAAGAATAGACGGCTGCAATCTTTTTCAAACATTCTTTAAAATAGCATTACCGCTTGCTTTGCCGACTGTTGCAACACTTGCTTTGTTTACGTTTGTGACAACGTGGAATAGTTTTATGTGGCCGTTGATTGTGACAAATTCGGAAAGTATGCGGACTCTGCCTGTCGGGCTTGCAATATTTAAAGGCAGTTTCAGAGAATTGACGCTGTGGGGCGAACTGCTTGCGTGTTCGGTTATATGCACAATTCCTGTAATCGGAGTGTTTCTTATCGGGAAAAAATACTTTATAAATGATATTATGCAGGGCGGCGTAAAAGAGTAGAAACCTTGCAAGATTAAGCATTTTAGTATAATATAAATATCGGTAATTTTAGGAGAAGAGATATAATGTTAGAATATTTTTTAGGATCATATATAGTAACAATAGCAGGGCTTGTCGGTGCGTATTTCTGGGGCGAACATGTCCATAACGGCACTGGGCTTACCTGTGTATTTATTGCAATAGTACTCGGAATATTAGAGGTAAGTTTATCTTTTGATAACGCTGTTGTGAATGCAATGAAATTGGAAAAAATGTCGCATAAATGGCGTCACAGATTTTTAACATGGGGGATTGCAATAGCAGTATTCGGTATGAGATTTTTATTCCCTATTTTAGTTGTTTCAATCTTTGCAAAATTAAGTATGCTTGAGGTTGCAAAAATTGCAACATCAGATTCTATGAGATACGCACATTACCTGCACCAGACTCATGCTCCTATAGTTACTTTCGGCGGAATGTTCCTGATTATGCTGTTCCTTAATTACTTTTTTAACCACGAAAAAGATGTTCACTGGATTAGACACATAGAAGAACCGCTTTCGCATCTTGACCATATGAAAGGTATTGAAATAGTTATTGCATTATTTATGCTTCTTGCAACTCAGAATTTCGTACCTGCTGAACAAAAAGTCCATGTTTTAATCGCCGGTATCAGCGGTATTTTGACATACTTACTTATAGACGGAATTACTCATTTTCTTGAAAAACATGAAGAAATGCGTGCCGCAAAATGTGCTGTTCAGGGCGCCGGCTGCACAGGTTTGATAAGTTTTATTTATCTTGAATTAATAGATGCATCAT
>JADIND010000048.1 GCA_017694215.1 Candidatus Scatousia excrementipullorum
GTTTCAACAAGTTCAAGATTTTTTCTTGTTGAAGCATCTAGAATCATGTACTCCGACAATTCATAAGTTTCAATTCTTTCAAATTTAGGAATATTATTTTTCAAAGTTTCCCATACATAAGCAAGCAAAGCACCTGCCGCACGGAACCCGAGTTTATATTTTGAAAACCCGAAGGCCTCAAGACTTTTAGTTTCAAAAACTGCTTTTAAATTATTACCGGCAAACTCTGCAGAAAAAACATTTGTCGGAATTTTTGAACAGTTATAAAGCTTTTGAATATTTTCTGGCAAATCGATTTTTTCTTCCGGAACAATCTGGAAAGGCTGAACTTTTTGAGCAAGCGACGGAGCGACTATTTCAGCCGGAGAAATTCTTGTGAGTTCTGCCATAATCAAATTCAAAGGAGCCTGAGTCGCTTTAAATTCACCCGTCGAAATATCTGCATAAGCAAAGCCGTAAAGATCGCTTTTTTCATCCTTAAACATTGCACAGATATAGTTATTCGAGTTTTGTTTAAGAAAATCGCTTTCAGTAATAGTTCCTGCCGTAATTACTCTTGTAACCCCTCTTTTAACAAGCCCTTTTGCAAATTTCGGATCCTCCAGCTGATCACATATTGCAACTTTAATATTTTTCTGAACAAGTTTTTCAAGATAACCGTTCACAGCCTTAGCCGGAATACCTGCAAGAGGAACTTTTCCGTAATAACTTCCGGCATCACGGCAGGTCAGAGTTAATTCCAAAACTTTTGAAAGCAGAACAGCATCTTCAAAAAATGTTTCATAAAAATCACCCAGTCTGTATAAAAGCACGGCATCAGGATTCAATCTTTTGTTCTCAAGATACTGCTGCATGACCGGCGTGAGTTTCTCAATCTCCACATCCTTAGTATGTATGTTGTTGATTTCAGTTCTTGTCATAGTTATAATTAAATTATACCATGAAAAGAGGATATCAATATGGGATGTCTTAAAAACATTATCAGAGCGATTATACTTGCCCTTGCTGTTATCGGTTTTTTATCCATAGGCGGAAAAGAATTTGTAACAGGCATGTTCTCAAAATGGATTAACCCGCCGCAGGAAACGATTCTTGAACGGGCTAAAAAGGTTGGGGATTTTTCCGGAATAAACGAAGAATTTGAGCTTGAAAAAGCTGCAGGCATGCTCGGATATAACGCTGTTGTTGCGGAACACAAAGCCTCGGGGCAGAAGCTTATTGTAGTTGATTCTTCAAAGAAAACTCTTATCACGGAAGATGATATAAAATCAGAAAATATTGAAGAAAAATTAAAATCAGCACTACAAAAAATCAAATATCAGGCAGCCTCCGTAGAAGATTTAAAAGTGACAAAACGAGGTACTATGGCGGCATACGGGAAGGAAAAACCTTACGTAAGATTTGAAGCAAAAATCAGCAGGTTGCCAATAGGAGATGTTTCAGGTATAATTTCTGTGACGACAGCACAGGACGGAACGAACAGAATTCTTGTTGCGGTCAACGAAAAATCGAAATATTCACAGTTGATATCTGAAGAATTTTTCAAAGAAGTTAAATAATTGAAAATAAAATAAAATTTTAAGTTAGGATAAAATCCGCTTAAAAGATGTCGAAGTGGCACTCTGCCGAAAAAAATGATTAAGTATCATTTTTTGAGAGGGTATGAGCTTATTGCAAATACTTCCGCCACTGAGACCAAACTATTACTTTGAAAATTTAATTTAAATATATTTATGTCGAAGTGGCGGAATTGGTAGACGCGCATGATTCAGGTTCATGTGGTTAACGCCTTGAGGGTTCGAGTCCCTTCTTCGACACCATAAAAAAGAGAGGCTAGCACCTCTCTTTTTATTTGTATAGACGACTTCCTCCAACTCGTGGAAGACCGGGATGGGTAACAACCCGTAAGGGCTTATTGATTATCACATCAAATATTTTAATATTTCTCGATAAACGCATTCGATACTGTTATCAATATCATTGTTCCAAAATCTTATTACTTTATACCCTTTAGTTTCAAGGTACTTTGTTCTTTCATGGTCGTAGATTAAGTTTTTATTTTCGTTATGCTGTCCGCCGTCAATTTCTATAATTAATTTCTTTTCATTACAAATAAAGTCAACTATATAACTTCCTATTGGGTATTGTCGTCTAAATTTAAGGCCATTAATACTTTTCTTTCTTAAAAACTGCCAAAGGATTCTTTCTTGTTTGGTCATATTTTTTCTAAGAGATCTTGCTTTTTCAGTAATATTCATATTTTTATTTTATCATAAATTTCTCCCCACCCTAACCCTCCCCAAGTTGGGGAGGGAAACTACACTTCCTGTATAAATACAATCTTATACTGAAATATTCATAAGTTAATCATTGATACATACAAACCGGCTACACTCCTTCCACAATGTCGGGGAAGGCCGGGATGGGGAACTATTATGGATACCAAACGAAGCACTCCAAACTATTTTTCTCCCAACATTTTAAATAAAAATATCTATAAGGTTATAGAATAATATTTTTTATGATTTCCGGTACAAAAAATTTACATCATATGTGCAATATGAACAAAAAATTCATCATACCTTGACATCGAGTTTTTAAACAGAATAATAGAAGATATGAGAATTTCAAATATAAATAGCTTTTATACCCCGCAGAATTTTTGTGCTGTGAAAAACAATACCCCGAAAGGTACTGCACTCACACACCCTAATCCGGTTAAATCAGGTTTAGCTACTGCTGCTGGCTGGTTCGGATTCGGTATCGGGCTGGATTACCTTTCGAGAAAAGTTAAATTTTCGTCATCTCCTACAAAAAATTCTTTTGCTATTAATGCAATTCTGGCACTCGGAGCCGGAACTTATACAAGCGTAAACACTCTTGTTAAAAAGTCTGATAAATAATTACCGGTACAGGAACACTTATTTTGTTTTCGAACTGTTTCTAATTTTATTTTCTGTATTATATCTGTATTTTGTGAAGAAGTTTGAGGTTCCGGCAATAAAAAATCCCATAACACCAATTCCGAATAATAGAGGAACTCCTGCTATCACACACTTTTGCTTAAGTAATTTTTTGTAAACTTCATCAAACTTGCCGCCTTTTTTTATTGCAATTTCTTTCAAATCTTTCAATTTTGGAACTTCCAGTTGTTCATTAATTAAATCACGGCATTTGTTGTTTTTATATAAAAGTTTTCTGAAACCTTTTTCCAAAAGTTCGTTGCCGCAGATAATGTAAAAACCAACAAGCGGAAAGCGGAAAAGCGTTTCTAAAAAGTTCTGTTTTCCTCTGTCTTTAGAAGCACCGAAATATCCTGCTCCGCCCACAAGAACGCACGAAGTCAGCTGACCTCTGCTTAATGCAAATTTTCCGTTATTATCCGCAAAATCCAGACTGAAATATTTATTAAAAAAATCAGCTTTTTTCTTATTATTTCTAAATAGTTTTGTACCGGGAGCAAGAATTAATTCTGAAATATCTTGTAAAGCTTTAGACTTATTTCCTCTTACTGCAAGCATTCCCCCAAGAGCAAGACATCCGGCATATATTCCGGCTGCAGTCAAAATATTTTTCTTTGCACTTATTTCAATTTTCTTGTTAAATTCCGTATCTTCTTTTTTATCCTTATTTAAATTTGCAATGTTTTCAAAATTTCCCTGCTTAAAAACTTTCAAAGTCATAAGATTTTTTATGTAATTAAGGGTAAATTCAATCAAAGGAATTGCAAAAGCTCCGAGAGCGATTGCAGCCTTAACGGGCAACAAAGCTTTATTTCCTTTTTGTTTTAATAATTCAACAGCCGGAGTTGAGATTTGTTTTTGTAAATCTGCCGGAAGTCTTTTCGAATAAATATTTTTGAAAACTTTACCTAATAATGCAGGACAATAATAAACAAGAGCAGACTCAGAAAGTTCCAGAAAAGAATTTTCACCTAAATCGGCCTTACTTCTTGCAAAAACGGCCTTCGGCACAAGTCCAGTTGCAGTATCCTGAATAAATCTTATGTTTGAAAGTCCTGCACCGCCTTCCTGAACTGCAACGATTTTACTCATTGCCTTTAAGCCTAAACCGATATTTGAATTTGTGAAAGATACACTATTTACATTATTGGTTTTCATCAGTAATTTCTCCTTTATAATCCGATAACAAAAATGACCTGCACATAGAGAGTACAGGTCATTTAAAAATTTTGAACAATATTATCGAACTATTGCCATCTTAAATTACCTGTCTCTTTAGACAGGTGCCACCAAGATTGAGTGTTTAAATTTAAGTTTGACATAAATTACCAATTTCCTTTGCTTTATCAGCTTAACACAATCTGAAAAATAGTCAAGAGGCAAAATTTTGAAATTATATCACAGTTTACACTAATTATGCGTAATACTGTCAAACTGAACTTGTTTCAGCATCCACACTAATGTCCAAAAAGTTTTGGAATTAGTATGATGAATTATCTTGTATATATGGAAGAACTAGAAACTTCCGATTTTGCGGTATAATCGTATTTCACTAAATATTCAACGGCTTCTTCAGGAGTTTGAGCAACATAATAAAGATTTTCGCACAACTTATGATTGGCAAACTTTTCTTTTATAATAACGTCAAAAAATTCGATAAGCTTATTATAAAATCCGTTTGTATTTAAAATAATTACAGGCTTATTATTATAACCAAGCTGTTTTTGCACAATCATTTCTGACAACTCTTCCAATGTTCCGAATCCGCCCGGCAATGCAACAACACCATCCGACAATTCATCCATTTTTGCTTTTCTTGTCCGCATACAGGGAGTAACCGTCAAATCAACACATTCATCAGTTGAAACACCCATATTATACAATTTTTCAGGCATCACACCATAAATTTTTCCGCCATATTTTTTTACCTGCTCTGCACATGCCCACATAAGCCCGAGAGAACTTCCGCCATAAACCATATTAAACCCGCTTTTAGCCAATAATTCTCCCAATTTTGCGGCAACAGGATAATAACTTTCATCAAGATAATTACAAGAAGAGGCAAACACACAAATATTTCTACTCAATGAAAGAACCTCCTATATGATAGTAATAAGAACAGCTAACCCCTGTTCCGGCTTTTGAACAATCAGTTTTTAAAACATCAACAGGCAATCCATCACCTATCGGTGAAATTTTGTCATTAAAAACTTTCACCCCGAAAATATCTCTGCCCCATGTATTTGGCGGAATTATCCCGTTTACGTCAAACATCATCATAAACATAGCAGTATTATCAGATTCATCTTTGATATCCTTTATACCGACAACCATTTTTTTATCGCCTCTGTATAAATCAGAAAAATAGTAATCATCTCCCTGTTTTATCCTGGTACCGTTAAGATATTTTGTACGGTAATGTTTTAAATATTTATTCTCACTGAGCCGCAGATAAGGTTTTATAATTAATGTAATTATTTTTTCACGGTCAGATTTGGTTTTGGCCTGTTTAAGTTTAACCAGCATATTTTCTTTTTCGTGTTTATCCATAGCATCTTTTATATAAGTAAGATTGCCGTAGCAATCGTTCCATTTTGTGATTAAGTCAGCCTGCAGGGTCGATTGTATTGATGTCGGAATTAAAATCAATACGACAATAAACACAACAAAAAAGGTTAAAGAATATTCCAGTTTCCAAAAACGTTTTCTTTTCATAAAAAACCTCAAGCCATATCTATTTGTTTCTTTTCCTGAATCAATTTATCGTAAACCCACTCCGGAACAAAATTTTTACCCAGAATAATCTGTCCGTTCATAATATTCGGAGCGTGGAAATCAGACCCGCCGGTAACAATCAAACCGAGCTCTTCTGCCATTGAGGAAAAATATTCAACACAAGCTGGAGAATGTTTTCTGTGATAAGCCTCAATGCCTCTGAGTCCGAAAGACATCAATTCTTTAATCAAGGGTTCTGCAATATCCAAATCGTGAGGATGGGCAATAACAGGAACTCCGCCGGCATCATAAATAATTTCAACTGCATCGTGAGGCGAAACAGTTTTTCTCGCAACATAAACCGGAGAATCATCATGGATATATTTTGCATAAGCTTCCATAACATTACTTGTACCGCCGGCATTGGTAATTGCTTTTGCAATATGCGGACGTCCGATACTCCCGCCTTCCGCTACCTGTTTTTTGATATCTTCAAATTTTATTTTTATACCTTCTTTTTTGGCAAGCAGTGTAATAATCTCTTTTGTCTGCTTAATTCTCGCCTGCTGCTGAATTTTTAACAAATTCTGGAAATCGCTGTTCTGTGTATCCATAAAATATCCAAGGATGTGGACTTCGTAATTTTTATAAAGAGTATTTATTTCAACACCCTGAATAACTTCTAATTTATCCTCATTATTTATTTTTTTCAGATAATTTTTCGCCACATCATAAGACAGGACATTATCGTGGTCGGTCAGGGCAATAACCTGCAAGCCGACATCGATTGCCGTATCAACGATTTTTTCGGGCGAAAAAACACCGTCCGAATAATATGTGTGGATGTGCAAATCCGTCTTCATTGACCTGTTTCCTTTTCTTTACTGTTTCTACTACAAAAAATTCTTTTTATGGCAACAGCATACCCCGTATCTTTTTCAATTTCGACTTCCACTGCATTAACCTGCACCCTGTCGCTGTCTGCCACGTCATAACGTTCAGGGATTGATGTCAGGAAACGGGCAAGTGATGTTTTGTAATCCATACCGATAACACTGTCAACAGCACCGCAAAATCCTGCATCTGTAATATATCCCATATGATTAATAATACTTTCATCGGCAGTCTGAACATGAGTATGAGTGCCGAAAAGTGCACTAACACCCATCTCCGAACAAAATCTGCCAAAACAAATCTTTTCTGCCGTTGCTTCCGCATGAAAATCTATTATTACAATCGGCGTAACTTCTTTAAGTTTTTGAATTTCTTCTTTTATAATATTCCACGGGGAATCCACAATATTTAAAAACACACTGCCAAGCACATTAATCACTCCGATTTTTACGCCGTCTTTTTCAAAAATACGGCTTCCTGCACCGGCACAACATTTCGGATAATTTACGGGACGCAGAAGTTTTTCGGCATTATCGATGTAGTTAAAAATTTCTCTTTTATCCCAGATGTGGTTGCCTGATGTCATACAGTCAACCCCGTAATCTGAAATTTCATTATAATTTTTTTCGGTCAAACCAAACCCGTGAGATGCATTTTCGACATTAGCAATTACAAAATGAGAAGTTTGAAGTGTGAAAGGTGAAGGGGCATTCAATAACTCTGGATTTCCCGGCATGGAATTAAATTGACCGTTCAAAAAATCTCTCACGGCATATCTTCCCGGTCTGCCGACCATATCACCGAAAAATAATATTTTTATAGTATTATCATCACCCATTTATCTTCCTTACGGTTGAATAGTTGAAGGGGAAATGAATTAAATCAATTAACCCTTCAACATTTAACCATTCAACTATTTTGCGATTTCTGTTGTACGAAATTCTCTTACAACAGTAACCCTGATTTGACCAGGATAATCAAGTTCGTCTTCAATACGTTTTGCGACATCTCTTGCAAGCCGTTGAGATGCCAAATCATCAAACATTTCAGCCTGAACAATAATTCTGACTTCTCTGCCTGCCTGAACTGCAAAAGATTGTTTAATACCGCTGTAGCTGTTTACTATTTCCTCAATTTTCTGAAGACGTTTAATGTAGATTTCAAGCGTATCACGTCTTGCCCCCGGTCTGCCGGCGGAAATTGCATCAGCAACCTTTACAAGGACAGCCTCAATCGTATTTGCAACAACATCATCATGATGAGCTTCTATTGCATGAATAACTTCAGGGCTTTCACCGTATCTTGCAGCAAGTTCAACACCCAGCTGAATATGAGTACCTTCCTGAGTCTGATCAACAGCTTTTCCTATATCATGAAGAAGTCCTGCACGCTTTGCAACAGCTTCATTTGCACCGAGTTCTGCAGCCAGCATGCCTGCAATATGCCCGACTTCTAGTGAATGTTTCAAAACGTTTTGTCCGTAACTAGTTCTGTAATAAAGACGTCCGAGAGTTTTGATAAGTTCTTTGTTTAAACCCATAACGCCCATATCAAGAGCGGCATTTTCACCTTCCGTCCAAATTTTCTTTTCAATTTCTTCATTGGCTTTTTCAACCATTTCCTCAATGCGGACAGGATGAATACGTCCGTCAACAATTAATTTTTCAAGAGCCAGTTTTGCAACTTCTCTGCGAACAGGGTCAAAGCTTGATAAAACAACAGCTTCCGGAGTATCATCGATGATTAAATCGACACCGGTTAAAGTTTCTAAAGCTCTGATATTT
>JADIND010000049.1 GCA_017694215.1 Candidatus Scatousia excrementipullorum
GTAAATCCAAGACAGGAGAGGGTTAGGGTGAGGGGGCGGACTAGATAAAAAAGAACAGTAGGTTGTGGTAAATTAAAATTTACCACAACAAAAATGTTTCGGTAATCAGAGATTACCAAAACCTACATTACTGAAAAGGCTCAACTGATTTTTCTACGCTTTCAGGATGACATGGGGCGGCTGCGGGTCGAACCCCAAATGACAGGAATTAAAAATATACATTATTTTATTGCCGGAAAAAGATATTTAACTCCGTCCTCGCCTCTCCACCTGACAAAACCGGTTTTCGGAGTTTTATCAACATCCAGCACGCTTATTAGCATCCAGTTTCCTCTTATTACATTAAGATTAATCCTTCGCGGATAATTTACGGTTGTTATCGGCTTTGAGGTTTCATCCGGAGAACCATGCAGCCTTTTTATTTGTTCAGGAGTTCCATTCAAAAAATACAGTCCGTATTTTTTTCCGTACATGTTATAAAAATTAACCCAAGTAGAAAATTTATAAGGGTCATCTTTCTTTATCCAGCCGGTAAGCCCCAGTTTGTTGTCGTATATAACTTCAACCCAATCCTCGTTTTCATCAGTAACAGCCATCAACGCAAGCCCTTTATCGCCTTTATAAACTATAAAAACGTCCTGAAAAACCAGATTTAACGGTTCAAGTGTATCCTTTGTATATTTGATAACCGTTTTAATTTCGGAATTTACATCCGGCTGTGAATACAATGTTATCGGGCTTGATACCTGATAAACCCCGAGAGTATTTGTTCTGATAAAACTTACCGTATCCGGCATTACGTCAACGGCAAAACTCTGCAGTGCCATTGCAAAAAATACGAAAATTAAAACGATTATTTTTTTCATACGCTTACTCCCTGAAACTTATGTCAGCATAAGCTTTTTGAAGCTTTTCTCTGACATTTTGCATCTGACGGTCAATAACTTCATCCGTCAGGGTTGCATTTTCATCCTGCATATAAATTCTGAAAGCAAGGCTTTTGTAACCTTTTTCAATATTTTCGCCCTGATAAACATCAAATACTTCACTGCCTTTGAAGATATTCTGCTGTACTCCGCCTTTAATTACCCGCTGAATATCGTCATATGAAACATCTTCATTAATAACAAATGCCAGATCGCGGCGGACTTCAGGGAACTGAGGCAGATGTTTAAATCTCGGGATTGTTTCTTTTACTATTGCAATCAAAGCATCAAGATCAACTTTGAAAATAAAAGCCTCCTGATTGAATTTCATCTTATCTTTCAAAATCGGATGAATTTGTCCGAAATATCCAACCGTCTGAAGATTTTTGCCGAGAATATTAATTGCGGCACTTCTGTAAGGGTGCATAATCGCATGAGTTTTCGCAAGCGGTGATTTATCAAATGGTGTAAGTTTAATACGTTTTTCAACACCCAATTCCGCAAAAAGTTTTTCCAGAATACCTTTTACCGTATAAAAATCAGGAGAAGTTTTGACCTGCCATTTTGAATTTTCAACATCTCCCGTTAAAACGCCAGCGAGAACTTTTGTTTCTTTAACACCGGTGTTTTTCTCATCAGAAGTTCCTTCAATACTGTAAGTTTTACCTATTTCGTATGCCCAGAAAGTTTTCTGTCCGTTATCGTAATTGTACTTCATACAATTAAGAACGCTTACGGCAAGAGTTTCACGCAGCATTGCAGATTCCTCGCTAATCGGGTTCAAAACTTTCACGGCCTTTTCATCATCATAAGGAATCATATACTTATCCAGCAATGGTTTACCGATTAAGGAAGTTGTAACTATTTCGTTCAAGCCGGAAGAAAGCATTAATTCATGTACTTTTTTCACAACTTTTTCTTCCAGAGTGATAACAGGAGTCTGCATTTTATTCGGAAGAGTCGGTGTAATCTTATCATAACCGTTAATACGTGCGATTTCTTCAATCAAATCAATTTCGCGGGTAACGTCATAAGCTCTGAAAGACGGAACAAGGAATTTCGCGGCAGCGGCATTTCCGCCTAATCTTTCAAAACCGAGGTTTTCAAGGATTGAATCACATCTTTCAGGAGCTATTTCAACACCTAAAATTCTTTTAACCTGAGGGTATCTTAAAGTTATTTCAATCGGCTCGAGTCTGTTGTTACCGGCCTCAACAACGCCCTCAATTTTTGCATCGGCAAGTTCAACCATAAGCTGCATTGCACGCATTAAAGCAGGTTTTACGGCTTCAATATCAATACCGCGTTCAAATCTTGCAGATGCTTCACTTCTGTATCCTGCACTTCTTGAAGATTTTCTGTTGCTTGCAGGAGTAAAGTATGCAGCTTCTAATGCGATTGATGTTGTATTATCATCAATTTCGGAATTAGCACCGCCAAATACACCGCCAAGACATACACCTTCTTCTTTTGTTGCAATTAAAACACTGTCAGTTGTGAGAGTTCTCTCAACACCGTCAAGGGTAACAAGTTTTTCGCCTTCTTTTGCACGTCTGACGCATAAATATCCGTTTAATTTGTCCAAATCAAAGGCATGCAGAGGTGTGCCGTATTCAAGCAGAACATAGTTCGTAATATCAACGACATTGTTAATTGCACGGATGCCTGATGCGAGCAGTCTTTTCTGCATCCAATCCGGCGACGGTTTAATTTTAATATCTTTCAAAACCCCGATGGAATAGTATTTGCAGACATCTTTATCAATAATTTCAACCTTAAACTTATCTGTAGACAAATCTCTTGTTGATTCAAGCGGAGAGAATTTCAACGGTGTATTGAATAATGAACTTAATTCTCTTGCAACCCCTATAACAGACATCTGATCTCCTCTGTTTGCGGTTGGAGCAACATCAATAACCGTATCTTTTTCAAAACCGAGAACATCTTCAACATTTTCACCGATTTTCACATCAGGGAAAATTCTGTTCAAAATCAAAATTCCGTCTTCTTCCTGATAATTACGTTCGGCTACGCCCAATTCATCAGCTGAACAAAGCATTCCCTGAGACTCAACCCCTCTGATAACAGCAGGAGTAAGTGTAAACATTTCACCGGTTTTTCTGTCAAGAACCTGACTGCCTACTGATGCATAAGGAACAATCTGACCTTCTTTAATATTTTGAGCACCGCAAACAACAGTCTTAAGCCCTGAACCTGTATTAACCGTTACAAGATGTAAATGATCGGAATTCGGGTGATTATCAATTTTTTCAATTTTAACTGTTTTTATATTCGTAAATCGCGGTTTAACTTCTTCTATTGCTTCAACCTCTAACCCGCTCATTGTAAGCTCATGAGCAATCTGTTCGTCTTCTATATTTGATAAATCTACAAATTCGTTTAACCAGTTAATTGATACCTGCATTGATACTTCCCTCTTAATAATATTATACTTATAAGCTGATGATATAACAAAATAAATCAGTTGTAAAATGGTTTGCACCTGTCAGGGGAAAAAGAGGATATTTAACCGCTGCGGTACAGAAAAATTGTGACTGTTCAAAATGACATGAAAAAATCCCCCTTTTCTTCCCCCTTTATAAAAGGGGGCTAGGGTTCTGCCTCCTTTGTAAGGAGCAAAGGGAACAGGTGAACGCAGTGAGCCTTGTGAACCTGCTTCCGTAACGAAGTGAAGGTGAGGTGGCACGAAGTGCCGGAAGGTTTTAAGGAAGGTGCGGAAACCTTGGTTTCTGCTCACTCGTTCCTTTTGGTCGAGTGTTTTCTTTTCTTTCGTCTGTTTCTTTATATTCTTGGTTGTCAGCATAATATTCCCTCGCCCCTTTTTTGGGAGAGGGTTAGGGAGAGGGGGCAGACATAATAAAAGCCTTGCCCCCCTTTTTTAAAGGGAAAAACGAAGTGGGATTTTCTTCATGCCGCGGCAGTAATGCTTTTTCAAAAAAAACGACTCACTTTTCAGTTCGTCGTTGGAAAATTAATAGGAAAAAGGAAAAAGGAAAGGAAAATCTTTCTTTTGAATATACATATCAACCCGTTCGGATGTTTATGTATATCCGGTATTTCTTTATTTTCTTCCGAATAGATTATCCGAAAGTTTTGAATGTTGATTCTACGTTCTTTTCAATAACTTTTTGTACCGCATCCATTTCTGTCTGAATTGCATCCTGTTCGGTATCTAATTGTTTCAAACGTAATTCAAGGTTTTTATCTTCTGCCTGAACGATTTCGATTTTTGCGTTAATATCCTGGATAGCCTGATCGTAGAGATATTTTTCGTGTTCGTATTCGTTCATAGCATCCTGATATGCTTCCTGATCTGTTTCAGTATTGGTTGTCAGAGGATACTCAATCATAACACCGTTGGCGTCAGGAATACTGATTGATATAAATCTGCCTGAAGTATCTTTTTCAACTTTACAGTTCTGAATGGCTTTGAATTCTTCCACTCTCTGGGCACTGCCGATACTGTAGCTGTTAATATTTGATAATGACTGACCTGTTTTGTCGTCATATTCAGCATTTTGTACATCAGAGACCTTATAGAAGAATGGAGTTTCTTTACCTGTTTCAGTGTTTGTAACATATCTTACAAACCAATCTGTTTCTTCACCGTTGTTATATTTTTCTTCAAGAAGTGCTTTCCAGGCAAGTTCTTCAATTTGTTTTTTCTGCTGGTCTTCAGGATCTTCTATAGTAGGATCTAATGAACCTAATTCTCTCAATTCGTGAGTCCCTACAGCATAAGTTGCACCGTTATTAATCTCGGTAATGATTGTTGAAGCGGCTGCAACCGGCGTAAAATCTTCCTGCCATTTTGAAAGATAGCTGACTGTGTAAAAACCGTTTGCCTGTGCAATCATTGATGTAGTTTCGTTAGTCAAAGCACCATCTTCAAATGTATAAACTGTTTTTGTATAATCATCAACTGACGGAGGAACCGGAACGGTCATGCCGAGAAGGTCGTTGTAGAAGTTGGCAGATTCATTAGCTAACGAAGTACGCTGCTGGTTAACCTGCTGTCCTTCATATTCAACGTTAGTTTTTCGAGCCGTCAGACCCAAAAATCTAGCTTGTGAAGCGGACATTCCCATCTTTGCCTAGTTCCTTTCTTACTTTACTTTGTGCTTACATGCATGTTATCGGCAGTAAGAATCAGAAACTTTAAATTTTTGAGTAATATTGTTAAGTTTTTGTTACAATTATAGTTTTTTATCAACACTTGAAACGGTCTGAAATATAAGACAGGATTGCACCTCCGACTTCTTCATTTGCATCGAAACATGCCGGCTGCGGATTCAAAGAATTGCGGATTAACATGGCAACCAGCGGCCCGAAGGCGTCCGGAACCTGTATTTTTCTGTAAATTCCTGCAAGAAAGGTCTGAATGTTCGGGGAATTTGTACTGTTAAAACGGGATAAAAGTGGATACATTTTATCAATGCCTTTTGTACCGCTGTCTTGCATACGGTTTAAGATATAAAGCGTTTCCGTTATCTGGGCTTCGTTATTGGAATTTTTCAATATTTCTTTAATATAAGGCAGAGCCGATTCCTTTTGTTTAACAAAGAAATCGACCTTATCCTCATTAAAAAGGCAGTAATTTCTCTGCGGTGACGGCAAGATAACCCCTGCTTGATTTTGGCAGCTTGTCCGGAAATTTGCTGAACTGTTCCTGTTGTATGGATTTAACGGTGTATATGGCTGAATTACTAAATTATTATACATTCACAAACCTCCAAACTATGAATAAACAAACGGAGGACCGTTTTTAATTTCAAACAATATATTATCTGCCATGACTTTCAATTCGTCTTTAGGCTTGCCGTTTGCGGCCTGACGGTAGAATTCTTCTACAAGCGGCTGAATTGCTGCATCTTTTTTGGATTTAAAATTACGGAGTTCGGTTGATACAAGGCGGTTCTGTAAATCAATTTCGGTTTGGGCATTAATCTTTTTGACCTGAACTTCTTTTATTGCTTCTCCTGCGAGTTTTCCGCCGTAACTTACCGCCGTAAGCCCTGTTATACCGAAAAACAACTGCTTGAACTGTTTGTTATCCGTATTAAGCAGATAATTAAAAAGGTGAGCCCTGTAATCATCAACGTGTGAATAGAAAGTCGTTTTGTCAGAGCCGTCGCCGCCCATTGCTTCATTGACTTTTGCGGTTGCTTTAAAGACTTCTTTTGTAAAATCTTCTATTTCTTCATGTTTCCAGTTGAGCTTCTGCAAAGAATCCTGTATATATTCTTTTGAGGCATCAATTTCGTTAAACAGAGTTTTCAGAGTCATTTTGTCAGCATCTTTTGAAGAATCTTTTGAAGTCTTTATAATTTCATTTATAATATTCTTTTTATTTTTAATACTCTGATCAAGATATTTTTTGCCGGCGTTCAGGTTTTTCATAGACCAGAACCCGAGCCCGATAATTGATGCAACAGTTCCTGCACCGAGAAGGAAATATTTCAAAGAACCGTCTTTTTTATCTTTAGAAAATTTCCCTTCACCAAAGGATATACCGGCAAAGGTTTTGATATTATTGCTGCCGGAAACATATTTTTCAAACTCTTTTGCTCTTTGGGATAGCATACTCCTTATAATCTGAATTTTTCCGCTGAACGAGCGTGTTTCAATATCAATCAGATTTTCCTGAAGATTTTTTTGAATATCGGCTTCTTTTTTCTTTACCCAGACTTCTTTAAACCCGTCAAAAAAAGTTTTTCCCATAAACGCCATAGAAGTAAGGGCTAGTACACCGCTTCCGGCAAGAATTGTTTTTCGGGTAGGGTTTCTTATCATTCTGTAAATTGCCTGATGGGTTTCCTGATTAATAGCAACGTTTCTTGTTGTTGACGGGAGTTTTTCAAGGTGTTGGCGTTCAATTTCCATATTAACACCGGCATTTTTCCGTATAAATGCGGTCATAAGCCCTACAACACCCATAACCCCGACAGCTATCGCACTAATCGGAATAAGACTTTTTTCCTTTGAATTTATATTATCATCCAAATTCGACGGCATTTTGACGTTATCTGAAATAACCAGAGTGTCATACATCTCATCCATATTAACACCGGTTTTGCCGTCTTTGATAAAATTGTTAACGACAACGCCTTCTTTTGTATATGCATTTGTTCTTTTCTGCGGTGCGGTAAGATTTCGCTGCTGTCTTAACGTTTCACCGTCATGGAACTGATTAACGTTCATTTTCTTCTAAATCCTTTTCGTCTTCCTTTTTTAATTTCTTATATAAATCATGTATAAATGTTTTCAGTTTAAAAGCTTTTTTGGTTTCATCAACCTGTTTGTCATCGTTATCTGCATCCTGCGGATTAAAGATAGAAAACAATGATTTCACTTTCTTTTTAAATTCATTTAAAGTTTCTGAGAGTTTTTTGGCTATTGCTGTTTTAACTTCACCGTAAACTGCTGCAAGCTTATCAGAAATGTCCGCTAATTTTTGTCCAACTGTTTGTAATGCGTTTTGAACGGTTTGCGGAAAGCTTTTTATAGCATTCAAAGTACCGCCGATTACGGTATTCAGAACAAAATTTACGGGTTTTGCAATTATAGCGGGAGTGTTTGCACTGAAAAACTTTGCAAGTACGGCGGCTTTTTGTGAAGCGTTATTCATGGCATTTTGAAACGCCACAGCCTGCTGTGCAAAATTCTGTGCATCCTGCTGACGCTGAAGTTTTGCATTCTGTTGTGCTTTTAGGAATGCTCCTATGGCAGCACACTCATTCCAGCTCATTTCACCCGGTTTTGCGGAGAAATCGGCTTTTCTCATACTGCCTCCTCCGCCCATACCGTTACAAATAGGGCATGCTCCCTGCGGAAGCCCGTGGGGACAGGTTCCTATTCGTGCATTATTTGCCTGTACGGCTCCGTATGCCATTAAAAAATCCTCTGCTTTTCTTAATTCTCAGAGGACAACTTTGAAAACTTTTCTTATTGCCGATGCTCGCGGCAGATAAGTTTTTCTGAGTGTTCCGGCTTTTACGGTTGCGGCACAGCTGATGATTTGCACATCAATTTCCTCTTATAAAAATCCTAAAATAACCGTACATACATGTCAAACCTATGTTAATTTATTTATCATTATTTAATGTCTTTCTTGCACTTTTTAAATTACTTTTGGCATTAGCCAGTATCCGCGTTGAATTATTAACCTTTGCTTTACGTATTTCTTTTTTATGATGAAGGATGTTTTTTTCGTCTTGTAACCTTTTCAATTCCTGTTTTAACTCATCTATTTTCTTATTATATTCACTTATTTCCGAATTTGTTTCCTGTAAACGGGTTTTGTTTTGAATATAACTTGCTTTTGCATGCTCAAGTTTTATCTCTGCTTCTTTTTCTTTATATTTCAAATATTTCTTTATATTTATTCTTAATTTCTGGTCAGTCACATCCAGAAGAGTTTTCTTAACTCTCTGCGGGTATAAATCATACCCCGAAAGTTTGTCGTGTCTGATAAACACCATTATTTTATTAAGCTGTTTTTGTAAATTTGCGGCAAATTCAGGAAATTTCTCCATTATAACAGAATACGCAATGGTTGCACGCTCACTGTTACACTGTGCACAAAGACAGATACCGTTATGTTTTACGGCTTTGCCGCCCTCCGAATTCGGAACGATATGTTCAAAAGTCGAACAAATATTATCCAGAATCATTCTAAGAATTTCTGTGTCATTTAATTTTGAGTAACCGACAATCAGGTTATCTCCGGAAATTTCTCTAACCGGCAAATTGTTTATTTGTTTTTGTATTTTAGCGGATAATTTTTTATCGGTAATGTTTGTTAGAAAATCTTTGTATAAAACCTCCAGCATAATTCGTTTTGCACTTTCCGGATGGTTACCCGTTGTGATAATCCTATTTGCGGCTTTATTCAGATTAAGGAATTGTTCCCTCTGTTCCGCCGGCAATAGTTCTGCTGTTTTATCCAAATTTTTTAAGGCTTTGGTTTTTAAAAGGCTAAACTCTTCTTTTCGGAATAACCGGATTTTGTCATGGTAGTCAAAAACTTCTCTTTTACTGAATATTTCAGAAAAAGTACACTTAGGGTATTTTATTGCATAAATTTCCATATAATCAAGAAGTTCCTGAAACTCGGGTGACATCCTCTCTTTAAACGGTAAAAGCTTTTTAACTACCTGCGGAGCTTTTCGGGTAACAGTTCTTGAAATATCAACAACTTCATTTATTTCTTTTCTGCCGAAATTTCCCATTCTTGATATTTTATAATTAACATCTTTATCCTGTACAATGGCATAAAGTGGTGTTTTGGGATGCTTTTTTGATAAATTTACAAGAAATCTGAAATTGTTAGAATTTCTGAATTCATCAAACTCATGCCGCTGTAAACATGTCTTAGACCCTGCAAGAAGCTTATTAATTAATTCATCACGTTCAAGCAGACTCATCATTTTTTTGCCGCATTTTGCACAGGTCAACCCGGGAATATCTCGAACATCATTAAATGAACGTTTTGGCAGCCTGTAACCGAATACCGGCTGATTATTATAATTATTCAGGGTAAATAAATTTAAAAGCATACTTTTTTAAAACTCCTGAAAAAAAATTTTTGCCAGTTTGGTTAAAGTTTATTAAGTCAAACCATGTCATCCTGAAAGTGTAGAAAAAGCATTTAAGTTTTTTTAGTAATGTAGGTTTTGCTAATCTCTGATTACCGAAACATTTTTGTTGTGGTAAATTAAAATTTACCACAACCTACTGTTCTTTTTTATCCAGTCCGCCCCCTCACCCTAACCCTCTCCTGTCTTGGATTTACTCCACGCTCGCAGAGTATCGCCTCCGAGCTGCCGCTCTGCCGGCTTCATCTGCTCGCTATCCGGACTATCGTCCGTCCGTAAATCCGCCCTCGGGCGAGGGAAAATAATGCCTCCTTTGTAAGGGAAGTGCCGCGTATGCGGCGGAGGGTTTTCCGATACTTTGCAATCGTACAGCAGCCACGGTTAATGTTTCAGAATGACACGGGAAAAATCCCCCTTCCATTTCCCCCTTTACAAAAGGGGGCTAGGACTCTGCCTCACTTTTATTATGTCTGCCCCCTCTCCCTAACCCTCTCCCGTCGGGAGAGGGAATAGTATGCGTTATTGCACAGGCACTGCCCCATGCCCTTTTCTTCCCCTTTTAAAAAAGGGGGCCAAGGCGGTACATACTTTTTTATTATGTCCTGTCCCTCTCCCTAACCCTCTCACTCAAGGGGCGAGGGAATATTATGTGAGTCACTGCAGGCGGCACATACAGGTTCTGCGTGAATTGATATAGTACAGTTTTGAAGTTCGGATTTTATTTTGTCCTCTATTTCGTCACAGATATTATGACAGTCTATCAAAAGCATATTTTCAGGAAAAATAAGAGTTATCTCAATTTTTCTGTCAGGACCGGAACGTCTGGCACGTAAGTCTTTGTATCCCCGAACATTCTCAGTTGCAGAGATAATATCTTCAATTTTTTTAAGCTCATTTTCCGGCAATGAACCGTCAAGAAGATTATTAAGTGTATTTTTTGATATAGAAAAACCTGTTTTTAATATAATAAGTGCAAAAATTATTGCTATAATCGGGTCAAGAATATGTATTCCCGTAATCTTTATTACTATAAGTCCAATAAGTATTCCAAGAGAAGTCAGAATATCAGTTCTTAAATGTTCCCCGTCTGCATACAAAGAAACTGAATCCGTTTTTTTCGCAACATAAAAAAGATATGAACTGACAAGAAAATTGGCTGCTACTGATATCGCCATAACAACAATGCCAAGTATGGATTCCGTTTCCATAGAATAACCAAAGATAATTTTCTTTAAGGATTCATATATAATAAAAATTGCCGCGGCAACAATAAGCCCGCCTTCAATAAATCCTGACATATCCTCATACCTTCCGTGCCCGAAAGGATGCCCCTTATCCGCAGGCTCCGAGGATTTCATAACCGCAAAAAACGTTAAAATAGATGCAAAAAAATCACTCAGCGAATGAATTGCTTCCGAAATAATACTTATACTGCCGGAAATACATCCGGCAATAAATTTAAGCACTATTATTACTGCGTTAGAGGTTATTGAAAGCCCCGCTGCAATTTTTTTCTCCATAATTTTTTGCATACCAGTTATTATTACATTATTTTAAGCAAAAGTAAAGTTGAAATATACCCGATTGTCTAATATCTTTCATTAACGGTTGCGGATATAATAAGAATTTACAGTATGCAAAATTCGGAGAGGTTATGGATAAAACTAAACATAAAAACCTTACCCTGACTAAAAACGAACAACTTATCCTTGATTTATTACAACAGAATTGTGATGAGATTAAAATTACAAAAAAACTCGGCATAAGCCGTCATACTTTAAAATCCCACAAAAATAAATTCATGCTTTTAGGCTTGCTGTAAAAGCCATGTCAAGAAGAAAGTTGAACCGGCAGAAAAATTAGCTTCTCTTTAACGTAACGATTTTTTGCTTTGATTTAGAATCAACTTTTAAGGATTCAGTTATCTTTTGAATTGATTTGTTCACCGTCCAGCTGTTCAGAGATGTTTTTTTTAAGAAACGGAAAGTTTTCTGCGGATATTTTACATAACACATTGACACCGCCCACGCGACAGCCATCTTCGCATAATATCCGTCATGTTGTACCGCGTCAAGAATTTCTAAAACAGTATCTATATATTTTTCGTTGATGTAATAATCAAGCAAAATTACAACCCCGAATCTGACTTCAAACTCCTTTTTAGAATAAAGGTACGGCATTAAAAATTCCAGAAAATCATCTTCATTGCCTTTAACAATCTTCAATCCGCAGCAAAAACTGTCACAAACCGACCAGTTATCGATTTTAGGGATAAAAGATTTTATACGTTTTTTTACAGACTGATAATCTTCTTTTAAAAATCCGATAACCATTCCCTGCAGCATTATTTCTTCAAAATAATGCAGGTTTGATTCTTTAAGATATTCATTTTCGCCGTTATTTTTAACTATTTCTTTTGCGAATTTCCTCAACACCGGAAGCCTTACACCGAGAATATTTTCCGTATCGGGCAGAAGACCTGATGAAAATTTTCCGTACTTTTCATCGGATTCTTTAAAAAGCCTCTCTCTGACTGTTTGAAGATTGTAAGGCATTTATATTTTAATCCTTTCTTAACAGCACAACGGCATTTGATTCTATCGCAAGCTCCTGTCCGACCGCATCAAGATTTTCTTTTGTTTTTGCTTTTATTGAGAGCCTGTCCGGTTCCAGTTCAAGAATGCGGCACAAGACATCCTTCATCTTAGGAATATACGGCATCATTTTCGGTTTCTGGGCAATGATATTACTGTCAATATTTTCAATATTCCAGCCGAGATTTTTGATTTTTTCATAAACTTTTTTCAAAAGTATTGTACTGTCTATATCTTTATACTTCTTATCCGTATCCGGAAAAAGAGTTCCGATATCGGAAAGGGCTAATGCACCAAGCAAAGCATCTATTATTGCATGAATTAAAACATCCGCATCGGAATGCCCGAGCAAACCTTTTTCGTGTGTTATTTTTACCCCGCCGATAATCAAATCCCTGCCGGAAGTAAGTTTATGGATATCATAACCGATGCCTGTTCTGAACATAAAAAACCTCTTTCATTTTATAAAGATTATACCACACACGCCCGGCACGACAATGTATAAATTTTGCATATTTTATAATTCGCAGGCCATTTTGTATAAGTAGTTTAATTTTTTGTTATCAAGACTTTCAAGAATTTTTGAAAGTTTTTTTAAGACCTCTTCTCTTGTAAGTTCTTCTTTAAAATCAAACAAATCAGAATATGTGATATTAAGAGCGAAGCAGAGCCTTTCGATTAAATCGGAAGAAGGAAAACTTCTTGCGGTTTCTATAAATGATATATGTCTGGGTGCGACATCAACAAGTTCCGCAAGCTGTTCCTGTGTAAGCCCCCGTTTTTTCCTTATTTCTTTGAGTTTAGACGCAAAAACTTTTTTAAGACTCATATACTCCTCTTTTTATAAATAATATGTACAATCTTGATATTTGTTGTACGTGCAAAAAAATCAGCGACAGTTTTGCTGAATACACTTACGGCGGTTCAGGCGGAATACGGTGAAACTGATTATTCAAATATCTTTCAGGATTCCATGAACGGTGATGAAACTGCCGATATTCTTGCAAGACATTTGAATGTTATTAAAAGATGCAAGACAGGTACAAACGGATGTCATGATTCGCCTATAAAACTTGCCAAACCGCAGGACAAAGACGGCAGCGGAACTGCGGGATATTTTGCCGAAGCCGGATTGAGAAGTATGGGGCCTTTGCTTGTACTCGCTGACGGAAGTGTCATTGCAGTAACAAAATATTCTTCCTGTAAAAGAATTTTTGAAGCTACAGTTACTGATGAAAACGGAAATGTTGTAACCGATGAAGACGGCAACATTCTTAAAGAAGAACGTGTAGGGTATTCTTGTTTTGATTTGACGGTTGATACAAACGGGAACAAAGGCCCTAATCAGATTGGCAGGGACATATTCAGTATTTTTGTTGATCCGGATGGGCCGGAAAAAGGTTCAAGGGGGGATTTGTGGAATATTTTGTCTGCCGAAGAATTTAAGGTTGTTCCTTATACTCCCGGAACGCCGATTAAATAACTATAAAACCTGAAATAATTTTAAAAGGGGTATCTTCAGATACCCCTTTTAAAAATCTTTTTGTTTTATAACAGCTCTTTAAGATAATTCGGTAATGCAAATCTCGAATTATGATAATCTTTGTTGTAAATTTTGCAGGATTTAACAATATCTTCATAACGGTCATCCGCAAAATATGAAAGCGGTTTTACTGTTTCGGAGCAAAAAGCCCATGCCCAGTAACCGCCCGGATATGTCGGAATGTTTGAGGTATATGTTGAACAGATTGGAAATACTTTTTTCAAGAGATTATACATTTTTTTGATTTCCTCTTTGTTAACAACAGGGCTCTCGGATTGAGCGGCAACAATTCCGCCTTCTTTCAGGGAATTTTTTACATTTGTGTAGAATTCTTCCGTAAACAAGCCTTCTCCCGGTCCCATAGGATCTGTGGAATCTATCAGAACAATATCAAATTCGTTCTTTTTATCTTTAATATATTCAATAGCATCAGCAACACAGATTTCCACTTTCGGATCATCAAGTCCGCAGGCAATAGTCGGAAGATATTTTTTGCAGGCATCAATTACCATACCGTCAATTTCGCAAAGGACAACTCTTTCTACTGTTTTGTGTTTCAAAACTTCTCTGACGGTTCCGCCGTCGCCGCCGCCGATAACAAGAACTGATTTCGGACATTTATGGTGCATCATCGGAATGTGTGCAATCATTTCGTGGTAATGAAATTCGTCACCTTCGGTTGTCATCATTAAATCATCAAGCGTCAACACTCTGCCTAATTGAGATTCTGTTTCAAATACTTCAACTTTTTGAAATTCTGACTGATCCGAAAATAAAACTTTTCCAGCTTTTATAGCAATACCGAAACCGGCAGGTGTAATTTCGTGGTAATATCCGTTTTCAATTCCGTTTTTCATCTATTAATTCCCTTTCTAAAATAAAGTAAAAAACCTCTAAAAAATTATACAATAAAAAAGAGAGGAATAAACCTCTCTTTCTTTTTATATGTCATCGAAATCCGGAAGGTTAATCTCTGTACCTGCATCCAGATACATCTCTCCGTTTTCTGTTTTTACGGCATCTGGGTTAAGCTCTCTTAGTGCATTCAGAATTTTTTGGACATTCGCCTTAGATGGAGTGATTCCGTGTTGTGCAATATATCTGTGAGCAAAGGAAATTAAATTTTCTCTTTGTTCTGATGTTAAAACCGGCCTTGAAGGCTGTTGAGAATTTATGCGTGACAGCAGTGATTGTATTTTTCCGCCGGTGTCATTAGAATTATTTTGATTGCTTTGTGCTTGTTCCTGCGGGTTAAGTTCTATACAGGTAACCAGTGTTGCAGCTTTCTTAAATTCATCTATCGTCATGGTAATATTTGTATCAGGATCCCACGGGTTAGAAAGGACAACTTCATCATCAGTAACTTTTACTATTGTAAGAGCATGCCCGCCGCCGCTAATTACCTGACCATTCACTTCCTGTGAAGACACTGTAAATCCTGCGGTGGCTGCATAGTTATCTATTTTACCATCGCGGGAATCTTCTCTTAAATCAGCAAGCATTCCGTCAACATCATTGTTTGGTTTATTATTAACCATAACAGCCATTGCTTTATCGTTAAAATCACTGTCAAGATTACCTGATTCATCAGTAACATGCATATTCATATCTGCATCAATATAACAGGTAGGTGCTTTTTGCGGATGCGGAGGTATATATGTATCGGATTGACGTCCGGTTAATATAAAGGTTGCTTCCGCAGCATTGCCGCCGCTTAATTTATCTTCAGAGGAGACATTCGCAATGCCGAGTCCTGCAATATACTGTGTCTTTCTGGGATTGATATTATTATCCTTTATTGTTTGAGCCACATCTTTTCTGTATTTTTCGTAGGCAATTTCATAAAGAAGAACATCTTTATCTCCTGCGGAATAGTCTTTTCCTGCACGTTTTGCAGCAGCCTCAAGTTCGGCTTCCGTCACTGTATAAGAACCTTGTATATGAACTTTGTCTGCAGGCAGTTTGCCCATATTAACTTCGCCGGTACCGTTAATAAGAGAGTCACGGGCTATTTCTGCTCCGGGGAAAGTAATTGTATAAACTTTTTCACCGTTTTCATTAACTGATTCCGTTATATTCTGGCGTAAAATCTCCTGACCTTTTTCAGTCTGGCTCAGGGCATTAATTGAGGCAAGAAGATAGCAGTCGCCTTTACCTATCTGATATGCGGTATCAAAATGTCCGTCAACTTTTGAGAAGTCATGTTTCTCTATCAAATTGCCGTTTCTATCATATTTTTCGCGGCCGATAAGAACTCCGTTTTCGTCAAATTCATTTTTAATTGTTTCTTTAACGGTTGTGCCGTCTTCTTCATAAACAACTCTTGTTGAAGGCAGACCGCCCTGCATCCTGTTTGTCAGGTTTTCTCCTTCGTAATAATCTTTATGTAAGGCTCCTCTTCTGTAATAACTATGAGAACGATTTTTCAGAGTTTTACCGTCTTCTTCATAATTACGAATATCTTCATATGGGTGCCCCTCTATATCAGTTCCTTTTCTGACAGTGGAAGAAAGTTTACCGTTCTCATAATTAAAATCGGTTTCAGCTTTACTTTTTAGTTTTTTTCCGCCTTTGAAGGTTGTCTGTTCTTCTTTTCGGTGTTGAATTTTTCCGTCGGAACCGTAAAGATCTTCCCGTGTTGTTATACCACGACCGTTTACTATGGATGTTTTTGTTTTTTGAAGTTTTCCGTCATTATCATAGGTGTAAGTTGTGGTAACGTTGTTTATCATTTTGCCGTTTTTATTTTTCACCGTTGAATTTTTACTTAGAACTTTTCCGCCCGGTCCCATTGTTACGGTTTCGGTTACTAAATTTCCGTTTTTATCCATTCGTTGAGTAACTTTTGTACCTGAACCGTCTGGATTTATATGAGTTTCGGCAGGTTTATTCGAAGAAGAAATATTATTGTTTCCGTTATTTCTTTTGAATTTTAAAAGTGCATCTTGTATTTTGCCCTTTATAGGGTCGTTGTCTTTAAAAACACTTAAGTTAACTTGCTCGGCTGATTCCGAGATTTTACCGCTCTGTTTGCCGATTGCTGAACTTAATTTATTATACAAATCAGCATTGCTTGATGAAATTTCGTCACTCATTTTTTACCTCCGTACATACTACGGAATTGTTAACGGTATATTCTTATTCAAACTTTACGGGTAGCGGAGAATTTGTTACATAAATTTACTTACCGGAAAAAATTTTTATTAAAAAATTACCGTAATTTACTATCTTATCTTAGACCTAAAGGGGATTATTTGAGCCGCAAAAAACCTTACAATTTCAGTATAAGTTTTGGAGTATTTTTATGTTGACCGGAAATAATTATCATGATTGCAACAGGTACAACCGCCTGGAAATGAAAAATGTAAACAAAGATATCGTAGCATGGCTTGAAGACATTGTAGAAGAAAATAACAGCCGTGTAGAACGCAAAGAATGGAAAAGTAAATATAACAGTTATGTTGTATATGATTACGAGCCGTTTTGTACGGACGGATTTGAGATAAATCTTGTTATAACATCATATGAGCAGTCATATTTGGATTTTATCAAATACCTGTATGACGAAAAAGTCAGCACGATAGAATATTTAAACAGCTGCATAAGTCAATAAAAGAGGCGGGGATTTACCCCGCCTTACAAATAATAATAGGCAATAAAGCTTTATAAGGAAAGTTCCGCATATGCGGCGGATTTTTTACATCCGCCGCTCCATATCAGCCTGTAAGCGTAGAAAAATTAGTTGAGCCTTTTTACTGGAGAAACTCTATTTTTCAAGCTGTTCAGGATCTTACCGCCGGTATATTTTATTATGTTCATTTCTTTCTTTTCTATTACGATGAGATAAGAAAGAAATGAACCAAAGAAAGAAAAGCACGTTGAATTACAGCAATGCTTCGCATTGCACAACCGAATGGATGACGTGAAAATTTTCTGTCATCCTGAACTGGCTGCAAAATCCGTTGAGACGAAGTCGAAACGTGATTTTATGCCCCTACCTGGTGTTTCAGGATCTTAGAAAATTTTCACCTTTCTGCTC
>JADIND010000050.1 GCA_017694215.1 Candidatus Scatousia excrementipullorum
GTTCCGCACGGTTGATATCGTTGGAACTTAAAAATCTTGCAAGATGGTGTTTTATAATATACTCTTCATAAAACATAGGATTATGAATATGAAGCATTGCAATATGCCACGGCAAAACGATAAGCAGAAACATAATAAGCCCAGGTAAAAGATATTTCGGTCTGAGTGCTGATTTAAGTTTATCCGCTGCCATAAGGCATAAAAACATAACTCCAAACGGAACTATAAATCCGGGCAGCCCTTTTGCCATAACTGCGAGTCCTGAAAATATATAAAATAACCAGATATAGAATTTTTTGTGTTCCATCCTGCAGAAAAACGTAATCATCCCGAACATTATGGAAAACGCAACACAGGCAGACACAACAATATCAAGGATAGCAAATTTAGCAAGAATTACAAATTCAAAACACGTTGCAAGAATAAGTGCCGATACAACGCCATAAGCTCTTGAAAAAACATTTTTCCCGATAAAATATGCAAGAAAACATATTAATGTCCCGCACATAGATACCGGAAATCTTGCAGTAAATTCATTAACCTTTCCGAATAATGCAAAAGAAAAACACTCAAGCCAGAAAAACAGAGGCGGTTTTTCAAAGAAAAATTCTCCGTTCAAATAAAGAGTCATAAAATCTTTTGTATTAAACATATCACGGGCCATGGAAACATATCGTGTTTCATCAACATCCATGAGTGCATAATTTCCTATATTAAAAAAGAATATAAAATAAAAAAGCACTGCAAGCCCGAGAACAGTAAAAATTCCGGCATGCTTTTTTACATAATCCGCAACTTTAGAAAAATCCATGAGTATCACTCTCCCTAATAAAATTTGTTTTATATATATAATGGTATCATAAATATATGTTCAAAAAACTTTTATAACTATATAAGTTAAATCATATTACAAATGTAAAAAACAGACCGGATAAAATCCGGTCTTTGTTTTTAGTAAAAAGTATTCAAAAGCTGCAATCCGAGATTTATATATGAGCTTATATCCCCCAATGTGGAAGAAGCTGAAGATGTACCTCTTGAGCTGTTTGATGATGCCAGAGAAGAATATGCAGACAAATTGTTCAATGCCTGATTGTTTATTCCGTTAAGAAAACTCATATAGTTATATCTTCTGGAAAGTTCGTCATTAATTAAATCATTGCTTTTTAAGGTCATATCCTGTGCAAAATCACTGATAGCGTTTGCACGGCTTGATTCTATATCACTCAAACTGTTAAGGAATGATGAATTATCAAAATTGCCGAACCGTGAAGCAATATCATTTTTCATATTATTCAGCATCGGGGTATAAATACTGTTGATAGTTTCAATACCTTTATTTTTGTAAGCATTCAACTGTTTTTGCAGTTGATTTTGAGTATCTTCAGAAAATACATTAAGTTTCGGCAGATTTTCCGCAAAAGATTTTTGTGCATAATCATACGCCTGTTTTTCGTAAGGCGACATGTTATAATCCGTATAAACGGTATTTCCCTTTTTGTAAGTGGAAGCTTTGGTCTGTCCGTTAACCCTGACAGCACCGTTGGTAAATGAAGATTTTCCCATAAATGTTCCTTTCTGTTTTGTTATCAAAGGAACAATATTTAATAATATAAAGCGTATAAAGATATTATACCATTTAACTTAAAAATTTGTCCAGCAAAATTTCAGAACAAATGCAGCTAATAAAATCAGACATATACAACAAGTACCGGCTATATCTATTTTACATACCATAGAGCGTTTTATATTATACAGTCATTTTTAAAATACTTTATTAAGAATTATATTACATTTTATGTCCTTTTATTTTATTTTGAATAACTTTAGAATATACTAAACGGAGAATATTATGTCTAATTTAAAAGTTTTATTTGGAAAAAGAGTAAAAAAATTCAGGACGAAAAAGAAACTTTCACAGGAAGAATTGGCTGAAAGAATCGGTATTGCCGTAACTAACATGGGTAAAATCGAACACGGGGAGAGTTTTGTAACTGCTCCGACACTTGAAAAGCTGGCGGATGTTCTTGATATTGAAGTCAAATATCTGTTTGATTTTGAGGATTACAAATCAATAGATGACATCAAAAATGAACTTCATATAGATTTACAAAGCGATGCAAACGTCCATCTGCTTTACAGACTATATAAGATGCTGATTAACGAATAATCCGGAAATTACGGACAAATATCTTCCCAGTTAATTTCTTCTTTTTCTTCTCCCGGTTCAAGGATATGCTCCTCACTTTCAAGCATAACCATGAGCGTAAGACGGAGTTGTTTTTTATAATTTTCTCTTGCTTTTTCAATACTTTTGGCACAAAAACAAAAACTTGGAATTTCCTCAATCATAATATAATGATAAGGTTTACCCTCAAAATCCAAATCCTCGCCTTCAATCAGCGTCCAATCCAAATTAAGATAATAGTCTAAATCTTTTTCCATTATTCATCCAGAGAATTTTCCGTCAACGGCTGTGATATCATAATACCGTCACCGCCTATTACATCAGCCTGTTTGCCTTCTATATACAGATAAACCGGTTTTTCAGTGTTACGTCTTGCTGTTTTTATAAGCTGATACAATCTTTTATAAACGCTGTCGGTACCGCCGCCGAATTCAAACTGACGGGAAAGATTAATTATAACAACACTTGAGCGTTCATCAATATCGAGAATTTCAGTTCCTGTCGGGATTTCGGAGTAAATTCCGGCATTTTTTTCACTCTTAGTAGGTCCCAGAATTAAAGAACTGATTGCAAATTTAAATTTTGACCCGTCTATTTGCGGCGAATACTCACGTTTTACTATTTTGTAGATTTCTTCATGATTATCATTCTGACCTATAAAAACAATATTGGCATATTCTTTTTCTTTTGGCTGAACAGGTACAGACGGCTGCTGCGGATTTTCTACAGGTGTAGTTACAGGCGGCGGGGTTGACGGATCCTCAATTTCCATATTTCCCGGCGTCAGCATTTGCAATCCTAAATATACAGATGCGGCAATCATTGCCACACCAACCAATCCTAAAAATACTTTTTGATCTGTCTGCATAAAACTCTATTCCTTACATTCAGTCACTACATCTTTATCCACAGTGATTATACCATTAACATAGATTTTGTCATTCTTTATTACAGCTTCCTGAATTTTCATGTCAGCATCTTTGTTTTCTAGTATTCTCAAAGAAAAGTTTAACGGATTTAATTGATTAAGTAAATACGTTATTTTGCTTAAATCTATTTTCACATAATCATTCATAACATCAGTATGCGTAAAAATTATTTTTCCGTTATGAACGTTAATATCGGAAGTTATAACAAGACTTTTGCTCAATCCGAACATAGGGAATGCAATCTTAATAACATACATAAATTTATTATTTTTAATTTTTACTTTTGCGGATTGAATGTTAAACAGAGCAATGCTCTTGCCAAGAGAATTAATTTCATCAATCAGATATTGATATTCTTTATTCTTCATTGAATTATTAATATCACTTTCAGTCATTACTGCACCGAAAGTCATGCCGAAATCTTCCTTAAAAGTTGCGGTATTGTTTTTCTTATCAAGGACAATATAGTTGTAGTCACAGATTGTTTTAAGATTCAAATAACTCAAATATACATCATCTGATACGATATTTTTGCCTGTGATTGAAAGCGACTTAAACCTGCCGGCAGCTAAATCAGCAGCACTGAAACTTTCAAGTTTTACATCAAAATCACCTTCGGCATCATTTTTTATAGATTTTTTAATTATAGATTCACCGGCTTTTCTTGCAATGAAGTTAGCACCGGTGACTGAACCCATAAATTTTGCAAAACCGTTAGCTGTTTTGTAGTTCTGCGGGCATTTTAAATCAGAGTAATTACATTGAGCATTCACAGAACAACCGCATAAAATAATCACACTTAAAGCTATCAGAAACTTTCTCATCTTATTCAAACACTTTCTTAACTAAAATTTTATCACCTTCAATAAATCCTATAGAACTTACGCTCTTATTATAAACCAAAATTACAAAACCGGAGTAATCTGTTTTATTTTGCAAAGCCATTCCGTGAATAACTTTTTCATGCTCATTTTCAGACAATTCAATTTTTGGCAGATTAATCACATCTAGCGGATTAATCAAAAATTCCTTAATTTTTTGCGGATATTCTTTCAAAAATTCCAACTCAACGCTGTTTTTTATATCAAACATACCGGCCTGACATCTGACTAAATTAATCAAATGACCTCCGCAGCCGAGATTTTTGCCTAAATCAAATGCAATAGAGCGGATATAAGTTCCTTTCGAACATTTCACAAAAATTTCTGCTGTTTGAGATGATTCGTCAAAATTTTTCAAAACAATATCAAAAATAGTAACTTTTCTAGGCTTAATTTCTACACTTTCACCTTTTCTGGCATACTCATAGAGTTTTTTACCGTTGACTTTTATCGCGGAATAAAGGGGCGGAAGCTGGGAGATTTCCCCATGAAAATTTTTTAATTCAGCTATGATTTCTTTTTGAGTAATTTTTTTGTCAAAAATTTCGGTTACATCCCCTTCAATATCATATGTTGAAGTATTGGAACCGAATTTTACAGTTGCGAGATAAGCTTTATCATCATCAAGATATTCAATTAACCTGGTGGCTTTTCCGATACAAATCGGGAGAACCCCTCCGGCAAACGGATCCAGAGTACCGGTATGACCGATCTGTTTGATTTTTGTAAGACGCCTTAAAACAGCAACGACATCGTGGGAGGTCATGCCTATCGGTTTATTAACGTTTAAAAATCCGAATAAATTTTTATTACCGGCTACAGAAGGCTGAGAACCGGAACCTTTTTCACACTTACCGGCAGTCATAATCGTAAATCCTAAATTTCGCCTCTTGAAATTTTATCAATAAGTTCACTCACTCTGGAGCCTTTTTCCAGAGAATCCGTATAAACGAATTTCAATTCAGGTGTAAGGCGTAAGCGAATACGTTTACCGACTTCAAAACGAATTTTCGGGGTATTGCGTTCGATAATTTCTTTTGTTTTTTCAATTTGTTCATCGGCACCGAGAACGCTATATATAACCTTTGCAAAAGAATTATCATGAGAAACTTCGACATCCACGACAGACACAACGCCTTCCAGTCCGCGGATTTCTTTTCTCAAAATTTCGGATATATCACGCATCAATTCTTTTCTTACACGTTCATTTCTAAGTGTCATAATTATCTCCTTGTAAACTGATTATAACATAAAATAATAAATTTCAATGAACAAAAGGATTATACCGGATATGCCGAAAGAAAGCCGATAAGTGTAACTAAGTGAGGGTGGAAGGGGAATTTTTATCCTGTCATTCTGAAACGTTAACAGCTATGGCAATCGAAAATTGGGACTGTTCAGAATCTCTTTGTTTACAAGGGGAGCATAATACTTCCTCTCCATACTGGAGGGTGAGGGGGGGAATTTTTCTAATTATTCAAACTATGGATAGGGGCAGGGATTCTGCCGCCTCTGTTTACAAACCCCGCGGAAGAAAGCGTGTTCACAGGCATAATAGGAGCTTCACCGAGCAATCCGCCATATGAAACTTTATCACCGACAGTTTTACCGTAAGCCGGTAT
>JADIND010000051.1 GCA_017694215.1 Candidatus Scatousia excrementipullorum
AAAACTGGTTTGTAAATGCTGTTGTTGAGCTTAAAACCTCATTAAGTCCGCAGGATTTGCTGGCAGAGTGTAAGCGTATAGAAAATCTTCTCGGGCGAAATGAAAAAACATCTGCAGATTATAAAGACAGAACGATTGATATCGATATACTTTTTTATGGTAAAGAAATAATTAATGAAGAAACTTTGACAATTCCGCATAAATATGTGCATTTGAGGGCCTTTACACTGGTGCCTCTGCTTGAGTTGATTCCTGATTTTGAGCACCCGGTATTGCATAAAACCATATCGGAGCTTCACAATGATTTAGAAAACCCTGAGATGGTATTTTTATATGGAACGCGGGTTGAAATATAAGGTTGCTGTTATTGGCGGCGGGCCGGCCGGTTGTTTTTGTGCATATAATTTACGGGACATTTGTAATGTAACGGTGTTTGAGTCAAAATCGCCGCTTGCTACTCTTCTTGTGACCGGAGGCGGACGTTGTAATCTCGCTTATGCAGAATATGACTTTAGAGAACTTGCAAAGAATTATCCGCGTGGCGAAAAATTTTTATATTCTGTTTTTTCAAGGTTTTCAACACTTCAAACTCTGGAATTTTTTAACAGTATTGGTGTTGAAACATATGTACAGGATGACTTGAGAATTTTTCCGGTCTCAAACAGTGCGGTTGATGTCAGAAACAAGTTCCTTGACAGTATGCATGGTATTAAGTTTAAGGAACAAAAGGTTATTGATATAATTGAAGATGTAAAAGGTTTTACAGTAAAAACGACGAGAGAAGAACATAAATTCGATAAAATTGTGATAGCTGTGGGCGGTCATGCCGGATTTGAACTTGCCGAACATCTCGGACACAAAATTGTTCCTCCAAGGCCTGCTCTTGCCGGATTGAAATCAAAAGAAAATTTTACGGAATTAAGCGGTGTTTGTTTTAAAAATGTGTCTGCAATATTCGGCAAAAAGCAGATTCTTTCCGGTGATATGATGTTTACTCATACCGGTATAACCGGACCTTTAGTTTATAAAATATCTTCAATTATGGCAAGAGAGAATTTCCCTTATAATATTAATTTAGATTTTACCGGTGAAATTGATTTGCAGTCGGAATTGAATAATAATCCGCATAAGAGTATAAAAAATCTGCTTGCCGATTATGTACCTAAATCTCTTTCAGAATTTATTCTTGAAAAACTGCATATTAATCCTGATGAAAAAGCTCACAGTATTGACGGGAAAACCCGCGACAGAATTCTTAATTATCTGAATAATTTTGAAATAACTGTTTGCGGAACACGTCCTGACGGTGAAGTTGTAACTGCAGGAGGTGTTGATTTGAGGGAAATTAATTCAAAAACTATGGAATCTCAAGTCGTTTCCGGTGTATATTTCTGCGGAGAAGTAATTGACGTTGACGGCTTTTGCGGCGGTTTTAACCTGCAAAACTGCTGGTCAACCGCTTATGTAGCCGCTGCTGGAGTTATGCAATAACTCCGTTTTGTTGTTTTGCCAGTTCCTTTGCTGCAGCTTCTCTTACTTTATATTCTCTGTTGTTAGGTATAAGATATCTGGACGCAATCATCAGCAGCGGAACTCCTACACCAAGTGCGGTAATGCATATGCCCATATTCTTAAATATTGCGTGTCTTTTTGATTTTTTAACTTCTTTAAGGAATTCCTCAAGACCCTTAATTCTATCATCTGCATTTTTGCCGGCAAGTCTTTCTTCTGATTTTTCCAGAAGTTTTTTCAGTCTGTCTTTCAAATCTTTAAAATCGTTGATATCAAGATATGCTCTTGTATCAATTCTTAAATCGCCTTTTCTTTTGTTTACTACAGGTACAATATCTGCTTTTTTAGCCATTTTTACTATGTCATTTGTCTGATTTTCGTGGATAAATTTATAAATGGCAGTATCAGATACGCCTGTGCATTTTTGTTCAAAAGCTTCTATACTTTGTTTTAATGTTCCGCTGCCTATTGCTTCATGGAGTTCTCTGCTTTCAATAATTCTTGAATCCATATTTATCGGGAACCCTTTTTTCTCCATAACTTTGTTTTCAAAGTATTTCTGGAAAACAGGTCCTGCAAAATACATAAATGCCCATGTGCTGGCTTCTTTAATTGAATAATTAATAAATTCCTGTTTACTCTGTGAACTTCTGAGCCTTTCTTCCGTAATGGCAGCATCCAGCAGCATCATGTTTTTTACGGGATTGAGCATAAATTCCTGAATCCCGCCGGTGAATGCTACATTTTTATTAAGACCGTTATCGTTTTTATGGACACCTTCAAAAGCCTGAGGAACTTTCAGATTTTTGTGCATAAGTTTGATTTTGGCGTTCTGTTGAGCCTTTTGTTCGGCTTTAAGGTTTTCCATCTCTTTATTTAATCTGTAATTCTGTCTGTAGTTAGTAAGCCCCATATAGGTTGCAATAGCAAGAGCTGTTGAAATACCGAATTTTACAAGTGAAAGATTTTTAATAAGTGTTGGTTTTGACAGAGCTCTTTTTACACTATCTTTTAAATGGTCAGGAGTATTTTCAAGTAGTATCTTGGCAAATTCTTCAGCTTCGGCTATTTGTTCTTTCGTACCTTTTTTCAATTTAGTGATTTTGTTAATGTTTCTTACATCAAATTTCGGGTCAAGCCCTGCAAACTTATATAAAGTTAAATCTGCTATCTTTTTGTAGAATGGAATTCCTCCGAGCCATATTGCTTCAGTTCCGAATTCATCTATAAATCTGTCCTGTCCCTCTGTCTCTTTTCCGGTCATGTATGAACCGAGAGTTATTCCTGCACTGTTTGCGACATCTTTTATTGCAAGGGGTAAAAGTGAGGAATTGCTTCCTAATGTAGAAAATATTTTGCTTGTTATATCTGTTATCATTTTATTGTTTTTCTCCTATAGAACCGCTGAATTTCAGCTGTTCCCTCAATCTGCGTATTACAAACCCCAGATTAAATTCATTAATTTGACGATTGGGGCATTCGCCTTTATGATTGAGTTTCGTCGAAGTTGTTTTTGCATGTTACTACCTTTCACTCTATTTTTAACGTTCCTGAATATATTAATTGCTCTTTTTTGTATCAAATTTAAATTTTTTTTACAAAAAAGAAGACCTTTTTTACAAAAGGCCTTGTTTATGATTTTTATGATTACACAACATAAGTAAGTGTCTTATTTCTCAAACAAGCCCTTTTTATTACTTACTATACGTCGGTATTGAATTCTTCTAATCATTGCTTGTTTATTATAGGATTAAAAATTTGTCTTGTAAACCCCTTTATTGCAAAAACAGTTATATTTTGTTACCATTTTTATGGAGAGAGGGATATGCTTTTATTTATTTTATCTTTTATATTGGTGTTTGCAGCATCTTTTTTTCTTACTGCGTTGTTTGAAAATAAAAATTTTATTGTAGCTTTTATATATTGTCTTTTAATTGCATTTGCGAATATTGTTTTTACTTTTGAGTTTTTATCGCTGTTTTCGGCGATATCTGTCTCCGGAGTTTTGTTCCTAAATCTGCTTGTATTTGTGTTATCGCTGATGTTGTGGATTAAAAAAGGAAAACCGGTATTTAATTTTACATATAGACAGTTTTTTAGAAAACTATATGCAGCGTTAAAAACTGATAAATACTTACCGGTAATGCTTTTTGGTGTGATTTTTATGCTTGTTGTGTCTGCTGGTCTTATTTTGTTGAGTCCTGTTGTGAATCCCGATGCTCAGGCGTATCATGTTCTAAGAAGTCTTTTGTGGGTATTTGATAAAAAGATTTTTCATCCGCCGATTGCAGATGTGCGTAATCTTGTTATGCCTGTTAATTCAGAATTACTTTATGCGTGGATTATTTTATTTATAAAAAAAGATGTATTATTCGGTGCTTTTTCTTTTTGCGGGTATTTGCTTTCGATAACATCTTTATGGGGAATACTGTCATATATAGGCACTGGTTTTAAACGGAAATTGTGGGTGATTACGCTTCTTTCTTCGTTTGCTTTTGTTATTATACAGCTTTCTTCAACTGAAACTGATATCATAATTTCAGGTTTGATTCTTTCTTCCATTTTTCTTTTTATGCATGGACTTATATATAACAGAAGAAATTGTATTGTTTTTGCGGCACTTTCATATGCTCTTGCCGTGGGAACAAAAACGCCGGCAATAATGATGATTCCTGCCGTTGGTTTATGGATGCTCTGTTTCTCAATTTATATTAAAAAGAAAGAATTTTATAAACCTTTAATATTATTTTGCGGTGCTTTTACCGCTGCATTTTTAGTTTTTTCTTCTTATAACTATATTTTGAATTATATTGATTTCGGTAATATTGCCGGCTCAAAGTCGTTCCTTACCGTACACCAAAATTACGGAGGTGTCAAAACTGCCTGTGCTAATTTTATTAAATATTTATTTATGTTCTTTGATTTTACCGGATTTGCTTTAAGTAATTTTATGGATAAGATAGTGCTTCATATGAGGGACTCTTTATTGATATTTTTCGGACTTGAGGGTGCCGCAGACGGATTTAATACCTCATCAGTGAATAAGTTAAATAATACCTTAATAGAACCTCTTGTCGGACTTGGTGTTTTGGGACTTTTTGTTTATTTACCTTGTTTAGTTGTATCAATTATAAGACCGATTTTTACACGGAAAAAACGTGACATATTTATAATGTCATTTGCTGTAATGTTGTTAATAGGGCTTGCTGTAATGTCTTATAGTATTGTCTTTATGACATTTAGCGTAAGATTTTTTGCATCATTTTGTGTGATTTCGGCACCCGTACTTGTATATTCTTATTTTAACAGAAATAATATATTCAAATTTTTGATAGTCTTTTTTGCAATGTTTTATCTGCTTTTTCTCTCAACACATCTCTGGGCAAGACCTGCACTTACAATATTGCGGTATTTCAGGCATGGGGCAACTATTTCTGATGTCAGGGAAATAGGAATTTGTTCTCAGTTTAATAATCATATTGCAAGGCGGCCTAATGCCCTTGAAAATTCTCCGATAATGAATGAGGCATGTTTTATAAGAAATGAACTGAAAAAATACGATAAGAGAAATCACATTCTTTATTTATCTAATTCTACCGATGAGATGTTCCTGATTTTAATTAATAATTTTGACGGATACAACATTGATTATAATATGCTTGAAAATATTGAAAATATTGATTTATCACAATATAATGCAATTCTTATTTCAAATGACACACAGCTTTCAAATAATGTACTTCATTTTTATGACGTTAGTAGTGATGGACGATACTATCACAACGGAGTTACCTGTAGATACTTAAATGATAAAAAGCGTGAAATTTCAAGCATAAGTAAAGAGTATCCTTATCTTTCATCATGCAGTTTAGATACTTATTTTTACAGAACAAACGGATTCAAATTAGACCGAATATTTACTGTTAAAAAGGTTGAAGATAAATTTGAATACTTAGTCACATATAAATTCTATGAAAATATCAATAATCCGATTATACGTTAGGCCATAATGTTAAGCTTTTTGCCTTTATCGCCATGCAGCATACCTTGAGCCTGCGATTTAATTGTTCTTGCCTGAGCCGCAACCTTATAATCTTGATCGGATGGGTCTGAAGGTGCAAGTGCAGCCATTATAACAATGTTTGCATCATCAATGGCTTTTTGTGGATTTTCAGGGTCAATCGAAGGCATTTTTATTGCAACATGACCGCTTACCGGAATCCCTTCATCATTTCTTTCAATAACAATGTTGCCGGCGAGAGGTCCTCCTGCTGCTTTATGAGCCATTTCATGAGAATAAATTTCATTATAATTTCTTCTGATTAAATCCTGTTTTTGCTGGTTTTGCTGAGCCTGTTGATTCTGTTGAGCTTGATTAACAGCTGCTGAATATAGACTGCCGAAATTAACTTTACCTAACATAATAAAACCCCATACAAATAGTACAAAAATATTATACTACTTATGTAATAAGTTTTCAAGTGCGTGTTAAAATTTATTAAATCTAAATACTAAAAAAGCGGCATCAATGCCGCTTTATAAATGGTACTCCCAGGGGAATTCGAATCCCCGTCTACACCGTGAAAGGGTGTTGTCCTAGGCCTCTAGAC
>JADIND010000052.1 GCA_017694215.1 Candidatus Scatousia excrementipullorum
ATCTGGATACTCTGGAACAACAGCGTTACAGACAGGATTATAACAACGAGTACCAGCAGTACGAAAGACGCAGAGAGTCTTTGAATAATCCGAGCAGAGAAAGCCAGATTATTCAAAATTATAATCCGAACGCATCATTTATGCAGGGACAGGTTCAAGATATTGATACAAAAGGGGTTTACGTAAACTCCATAGAAGTAGCACCTTCAGAAATTTTATCAAAAGAAGAAATTGATAAAATCGTAAGACCTTTAATCGGCAGAAATGTCTTTATTGGTGACATTACAGATGTTGTAAACCAGATTAACAATTTATATGCAACAAAAGGTTTTGTTACTGCAAGAGCCTTTTTACCGGAACAAACAGTTTCAAACGGTCATATTTACATTGACCTGATTGAAAGTAAAGTCGGGAATATTACGGTTAAAGAAAATAAATATACAAGAAGTAAATACATTACTGACAGATTACCGCAAAAAAAAGGTGATTTGTTTGATATTGTTGAATTGGAAAAAGACATTCTTGATTTCAACAGATATAACGAAGGCGTAAACCTTACAGCTAACTTAAAAGCCGGTGAAGTTGAAGGAACAACTGATATTGAAGTTACGGCACATGAAAACTTCCCGTTCCACCTCGTAGGTGTATTTGACAATGCCGGTCGTTATACAACCGGTTCACTCAGAGGCGGGGCTATGATATTTGCGGACAGCTTGTTCCATAACAGAGACAGATTATCCATCGGTACATATTTCAGCGGAGGTTCTGTCAGCCCGTTTGCAGATTACAATATTCCGATTAACAAAAAAGACGGACGTATCGGTTTTATGTTTGCATCAAGCTTGGCTAAAATCCGATATGGTGCATTGGAAGATTTAAATCTGAAGAGCAAATCTTACCAGTATTCACTTTATTATACACAACCTCTGGTTAGAAAACCTGGTTTTGAGTTAAAAAGTTACTTAGCTGCTAACTACAAACGTGCAAGAACCACAATGGGTCCTATCAGCGGGTTATTTGATGATGAATTGGAAATGGGTCTTGATGAAGTTACCAGCTTAGATTTAGCATTAAATATGCGTAAAGATACCAAATATGGTATTTGGTATTTAAATCAGGGTATCGGTTATGCAATACCTATTCTGGACAGCGATTCGGATTACTTCAAGATTTCCGGCGGTGTAGTAAGATTGCATGACTTCTCTCACGGCTTTATCGGTCAGTTAAGAGGTAATTATCAGGTAATTCCTAACAACAAACATATTCCTTACATTGACCAGTTCCAGGCCGGTGGTATGGCAACAGTAAGAGGTTACTCCGAAGGTCTTATGATTGGTAAAAACGGATACTATCTGAGTGCAGAATTAATGTTCCCGTTACTACCTAGAGAAATCACAAGTCCTAGATCCGGTGAAAAGATTCCGTTTATCGGTAAATATATTAAAGGTGCAGTGTTTGCTGACCACGGTGGTGTATTCCCGTCAGTTGATGAAGATTACTACGGAGCAGCGGGTTCAAGCGGAGCAAGCTACTTCATGACATCAATAGGTATGGGTTTAAGAGTACAGTTACCGGGTGATTTAAGTGCCAGATTATATTGGGGCTATCCGTTAATCAACCACTGGTGGGAAACTGACCATAAATACGGTAGATTCCACTTTGAATTGACAATGGAACCAAACTTCGATGCTTTATTAAGAGGCAGACATAAAGAAGTTAAGGCCCAACCGGCACCACCGCCACCATCAGAACCTATTAACAACTACGATGATATCCGTCACTACGATTACTTTGAAGACGGCGGAGGCGGAGCATTATAACGCTCAAAATATACTTGAAAAATAACACCTTTGGTTTTAGACTAAAGGTGTTATTTTTACGGAGAGGAAGTTTCTTAGATGACTAAAGGGATATTTGTTACGGCAACCGGCACTGATGTTGGAAAAACATATATATCAGCACTTCTGGTAAAAAAAATGCGGGATTTTGGATTAAACTGCGGATATTATAAGCCGGTTCTGAGCGGTGCAGAGGTTATAAACGGAAAATTAGTTCCGGGTGACTGTGAATATGTTTTAAAAACAGCACAAATAAATGCTAATCCGAAAGATTTTGCATCATACATATTTAAAACAGCAGTATCTCCGCACCTTGCATCACAAATTGAAGGAATCAAAATTAAACCTGAAAAAATTAAACAGGATTTTGAAGAAAAAAAACATGTATTTGAATATCTAGTAACAGAAGGTGCCGGAGGTATTGCATGCCCGATTGTGCTTTCCGGTAAAAAATTCATGATGGAAGATTTAATAAAAATGCTTAATCAGGACGTGCTAATAGTTACATCCGCACTACTCGGAACCATAAATTACACTTATCTTACCTGTGAATACTTAAAAAGTATAGGAATTAAAATAAAAGGCATTATCTTAAACAATTATGATGAAAATAATATTATGTGCAGGGATAACAAAGTGCAGGTTGAGAATTTGACAGGGGTAAATGTTATTGCAACCGTCAAAAAGGGAGATACCGATTTGGAAGTTGATAAAGAAACTCTTTTATCAATATTTAAGGAGATATAAATGACAAATTGTGATATAAAAGATTGGACAAAAACAGATTTAGAATACATCTGGCATCCATGCTCACAGATGAAGGATTACGAGGAACTGCCGCCGATAGTTATAGACCACGGAAAAGGCATTTACTTATATGATATAGAAGGTAACCGTTATGTTGACGTTATAAGTTCATGGTGGTGCAACCTTCTCGGGCACTGCAATCCTCATATTAATGAAGAAGTAAAAAAACAAATAGATTCGCTGGAGCATGTAATATTTGCAAATTTTTCAAATAAACAGGCCATAAGATTATGCGAAAGACTAGCCAAACTTCTTCCTGAAGGTTTGTGCAAGTTTAATTTTACAGATAACGGTTCTTCTGCAATAGAAGCTGCAATGAAAGTTAGTTTTCAATACCATGAACAAACTGGCAACCCGCAAAAAACAAAATTTATGGCACTTACGGAAGCCTACCATGGTGAAACAATAGGTGCATTATCTGCAGGCGATTGTGACCTTTATACAAAGCTTTATAAACCGATTTTGATGGATATTGTCAGAATAGAAGGCCCTGACTGCTACAGATGCCCGTACGGAAAAGACAGAGAACACTGCTCTTGCGAATGTGCAATTAAAGCCGCAGAACAATTTAAAAAATATGGAAATGAAACAGCAGCACTGCTTGTAGAACCGCTTTTACAGGGCTCTGCAGGTATGAAAGTTTATCCGCCTTTGTATTTGAAAAAATTAAGAGAACTCTGCGACAAATATAACGTTCATTTAATAGCAGATGAAATTGCAACAGGATACGGCAGAACCGGCAAGATGTTTGCATTTGAACATGCCGGAGTTTCACCTGACATTATGTGCCTTTCAAAAGGACTTACCGGAGGCTATATGCCTTGTGCAATGTTTGTTACTACTCAAAAGATTTACGATGCATTTTATGATGAGTATTCTACCGGCAAAGCGTTTATGCACTCACATACATATAGCGGGAATCCTCTGGCCTGTGCCGCGGCAAATGCGGTTCTTGATATTATGGAAGACGGAAGCGTACTAAAAAAAGCAAACGAAAACGCCATATATTTTAATAATATAATAAAAGATAAGTTTTCAATGCATAAAAACGTAGGTGATATCAGGCATATCGGCCTTATTAATGCAATCGAGCTTGTAAAAAATAAAGACACAAAAGAACCGTTTGATTCAAAATTAAGAACAGGTTATCAAATATACAAAAAAGCATTGAAAAAAGGCGTACTGCTCCGCCCCCTCGGTGACGTAATCTACTTTAATCCGCCATTAATTATAGAAAAAGCAGACATGGATTTTGTAACCGATACGGCACTTGAATGTTTAAATGAAATTTTAGGCTGCTAAAGGCATATTAAGCCCTACGCTTAAACAATAAGCGTATCCTAAACACTTTTTAGCGACCGAACTCTCCTACCTGGCGATGAAAAAATTGAAACAAAAAACTAATTCATTACGTCAAATAATTTAGTAAAGTCTAATTTAGTTACCTTCTGCAGTTAATTCTTCCCAGATGCTAGGAACAACGATTAATGCAGTGTAAACAATGAAACCAAATAAGATTAAGTTAATAGCGTCCATATAAACCTCCTATGGCTAATGGCCTATTTACATTATGTAATATTTTTTTACGTTATGTAACCTACTAAAGTATTAGTTTTAATAAAAATTTACATTTGTATTACAATTTAAGAAGAAAGAGGAACAATGAAAAAGAAACTCAAAACACTATTTTCAAATCTATGTTGTTCAGTCTGCAAAACAGGCTTTGACGAAGATTCCATAATAATAAAACGTGAAGAAGCCGGACTCAGTGTAGTTAATCTTGTATGCAAAAGCTGCGGAAAAAATTTCGGCATAGCATTCCTTGGTTTTTCAAATATAGAAGTTAAAAATGATAGTGACCTTGCCTTTGAAGTCCAGGAAGGACCTGAACCTATAAGCTACGACGATGTAATTGAAGCTCACCGGTTTATTAAAAATCTTGATGAACACTGGGCTGATCACCTGCCGAAAAGTTAAGCAGCAATATTTTAATTAAACAAAACCCCGACAATAGCTGCTGACATATAACAGGTTAAAGTTCCGGCAATCAGAGCTCTAACACCAAGACGTGCCAGGTTTTTACGCTGGTTAGGAGCAAGTTCTCCTATACCTCCCAACTGGATTGCAATAGAGCCGAAGTTACCAAAACTGCAAAGTGCAAAACTTGCAATTAAAAAGCTTTTTTCAGATAGTGCCTGCGGAAGATTCATTAAATCAACATAAGCAACCATCTCGTTTAAAACAAGCTTTGTTCCCATAAGACTGCCGACTGTTGTAGCCTCCTTCAACGGAACTCCCATAAAGAAAGCAAAAACTGCAAATATTTTACCGAGAATCATCTTTAAAGAAAGCTGTGTTAAATCAAACGAAGCAAAATTAATATGCATATATTTAACAATAAAAACGCCAAGTCCACCAAGGAACCAGTCAATCATTGCAACCAGAGCAACCAGTGCCAAAATCATTGCAACAACGTTAATTGCGACCTTCATACCTTCCGATGCACCGGCTGATATCGCATCAAAGACATTTATATAAGGGCGTTTTCTTTTACTGTAAGAAATTGTTATGTTTTCACTTGTCTCCGGAGTATGCGTTTCCGGATACATAATTTTTGAAATTACCAGAGCTCCCGGAGCCGCCATTATGGATGATGCCAGAAGATACTGTGCAGGAATACCCAAACCTATATAAATAGGCATCGTAGCTGCGGAAATACATGCCATACTGCCGGCCATTGAAGCAAGAAGTTCTGAGCGTGTTAATTTTGGAAGATAAGGTCTTATCATAATTTGTGCTGCAATCTGTCCCACAAAAGCACTTGCCACATTTGATAAAGCCTCTGCACCGCTCACGGACATAAGCTTATTCATGGCTTTTCCGAATAGAGGTACAACCCTTTGCATAATTCCGTAATAATACAGAATATTTACAAGAATCATCATAAAAATCAAAGAGCAGATAAGCTGAAGTGCAAAAATATTTGCTCCTAACCCGAAAACTTCACCTAGCTTTGCATTATCAATCAATGAACCAAAAACAAACGCTCCGCCTTCTTTTGCGAAATCGAGAATTTTGGTAATAAAAGTTCCGATTCCCATAAACAATGCTCTGCCAAGCGGAACCTTAAATATAAAAACAGCAAGCAGAACCTGCAGAGCAAAACCGGTTCCGACAGTTTTATAATTAATAGCTTTTTTATTATTAGACATCAAATATGTAATCGCAAAAATTAAAATAATACCTAAAATACCGAAAAATCTGTCCATATTAGCCCTTCTACATAC
>JADIND010000053.1 GCA_017694215.1 Candidatus Scatousia excrementipullorum
GTGTATATTAAAATAATTATTTTATAAACCGGTATTTCGAGTGTTATCAAAAATGCCGGTTTTAAAATTCTAAAAGATGATGAGTTTGTTCCTGCCGCTGTTTTTTGCCTCGTAAAGGGCTTTGTCCGCATTATCAAGCAGCTGTCCTGCAGATTCTGTATCTTCGTTGACAGATGCCGCCCCTATACTTACAGTAATGTTTAAATTTTTATCTTTGAATCTGAATTTTGCGTTTTGTATGTTGCAGCGTAATCTTTCAAGCGGAATTTTTGCATTTTCCGGTGAAGTTTCCGTTAAAAGTACCACAAACTCCTCGCCCCCGTAGCGGAATACTATATCGGTTTTTCTGAAAGTGTCATATATTATGTAGGCTGTTTCTTTTAGAATATAATCACCGCAAAGATGTCCGTATGTATCGTTTACTTTTTTAAAGAAATCTATGTCGATAACTGCAAGGCTTAAATTATTATTGTAGCGTTTTGCACGCAAAAATTCGCACTCAAGTGTCGAATCAAGATGTCTGCGGTTGTAAAGTCCCGTGAGAGAATCAGTCAGCGAAAGATGTCTGGTGTGAGAATACATAAAGTTGATTTTTTTTATTACATCAAGTTTGTTATCTTCCGGTACCGGAAAATTCGCAATAATTTCTTCAATATTATGCTGGATTTCATCAAGAACTTCCGGCGGTATGTCAAAATCATTATTGCCGGCGTTGTTTATTGCTTCATCAATATCTGCCATATCTCTCCCTTTATACGTTTTAAATTATAGCAAAAAATTTGCGGGTATTCTATTTTTTTGATAAAATTTACATAGTATGAAATTGACCGTACAAGAGTTATTGGAAAAATTTTCAAACAAAACATCCCATCCTTATAATGTGCAAAAACTGTCTTTGATGTTGTTTGAGGAATTAAGTAAAAAAGTTTTTGAGATGGATGTTTCACACAAAAAACTGCTTGAAGCTGCAGCACTTTTGCATGATATAGGTTATTTTGCAGATGCAAAATCTCATAATAAACATTCGCAGGCTTTGATTGTGGAATACGGTCTGGAAGGGTTTTCAAAACACGAAAGAGATATGATTGCCTGTATATGCAGATATCACAGAGGAAGTCTTCCGGATAAAAACAAGCACGAACTCTACGGCAGCTTTGAAAAAAAAGACAGAAAAACCATAAAGCGTCTTGGCGGTATTATACGTCTTGCCGACGGTCTGGATAAAGCCCCGCATTCGTTGATTAGTGATATTAAAATAAATTTTGACCGCGAAAATAATATTATTGAAATAATTCTCATCCCCGTATCGCTCTCCGCTTCACTTGAGATTATGCCGGCAGTGAGAAAACGCGACCTTCTTGAGATAGGTTTTAAGGTTCAGAGCGTAATAAAAATTTCAAGATAGTGTATTAAGTTTTGTAAAATTTTGAGAGATTTTGTAACATTTCTTCATGAAAATTACTTTATATATATAGTGGGGCAAAAATAAAAGGAAATGAAAAATGAGTGGTTTCGATGTAAATGTTTTGAGTACAAAACCTATAATCAGAGAAGCTGCCAGCATGAATAACGACGGCGGAGCCGGCAATCTCGGTTATATGGCACAGGGTGAACGGGATGACGAAGAAAAAAAACGCCGTTTTGATGAAAGCATCTTCAAACAAAAAGAAGAAGCCGATATTTTTACTTATCAAAAAGATATTAAATTGTCAGAAGACAAAGAAGCTTTTTCTCTCTCTAAATTTATTGCGGAAGTTATTTCTTCAATTCTTAATTTGTTCCGGAAAAAATAGCTTTACAAATTAAAATCTTCATAATATATTAAAAAGTGTTTGTTCTACACTAAATTAAAGGAAATTATTATGAAGATTGATTTTAGACCCCAAAAACTTGTTTCTTCTTTGGTATCGGAAGAAAAAATTCCTAACGGAATAAGAAGAATTTTGCAAACAAACGGCAAAAAACCCAGAACTATTGATATGGAATTGTGCCGTCTGGATTCATTCGGTGAAGTTTACCCTAAAGAATATTATGTTTCTTCATACAAGGTTTATAACACCAGAACAAGCCAACTGTTAAAATCTCTTGAACGAAACGTAACAGGCAGTGCTAATTCCGAAAGCCTTGTAACAACACTTAATCTGCAGGGCAAGTACGATAAATCGCAGATTGTCAGAAATAATAAAAGTGTGACAGTAATTGATTTGACAAAATAATTATTAAACCCGACAATAAAAGTCGGGTTTTAATTATGAAAGAAATATTTTTCAGAACAAATGACGGTGTAAAAATTGCAGTAAATCATTTTAAAGATGGTTTTGACCGGGTTGTTGTAATAGTGCCCGGCTGGTTTATGACAAAGGACAGCAAATCATTTCTGGAACTTTCAAAAGAATTTGCAAAAAGTTATGATGTTCTTACTATGGATTGCCGCGGGCATGGCAGAAGCGGAGGATATTATACTTTTACCGCAAAAGAGTTGAACGACTTGGAGCCTGTTATTAAATTTGCCCGAGAGCACTACAGAGAGGTTTATCTGATGGGATTTTCTCTGGGCGGGGCACTGGCTGTACTTGAAGGGGCATTGAAAAAAGATGTAAGTAAAATAATTGCCGTATCAGCTCCGTGTGATTTCGGCAAAATAGAGAATCAAATGTGGCACCCTAACGCCTGGCTACCTACTTTAAAAAAGTTTGAACCGCAACGCTGGCTTTCAATAAGACCTTCAATAGTTATTCACAAAAAAATTAAACCCGTAAAAGTTGTAGACAGGATTAGCGTACCGGTATTGTTTGTCGCAGGCGGAAAAGATGTTACGGTAAAACCGTGGCATACAAAATTGTTGTATGAAAAAGCTCTTTGCAAAAAGTCTTTTAAACTGTTTGAAAATTCAATTCATGCCGAAGACATTTTTCTGGAGCAAAAGAAAAATTTCACGGAATTTTGTAAAAGCTGGCTGGAAATACAGTCATAAAGTCAGCGGTATGTGCTTTTTCCTTGTGATAACCGGCGGAAAAATTTCCGGTTTTTGTGTTTAAAAATATACCCTGTCAGGTAATTGTTTAATACAATTTTAATCATAAAATTGTTTTGATGATAAATTTAATTAAACAAACGAATAATAATAAGGTTATATTTGTCAAAAAAATTTCGGATTTGAAAAAATCAAAGGATTTACAAACCAAAAAACTTTGCATAATCAAGACGGATTTTACGGATTTACACGGACTGAAAGCTATCCGTCAAAAGTATCCGGAGCTTGAAATATGGCTTTGTTCAAACGAGATTTCCAGAAAGAATATTTTGGTTGCCAACAGCTTCGGGATAAAAAATGTTATTCCGTATCCGTTTGATATGAAAATAATTAACGAATTTTTTAAAAATAAAACAGAAGAAGAACCGCCGGCATGTGTGTTGGAAAATCAATCGTGGCTGACAGGGCAGAAGATTATGATAGTGGATGACAATCCTATGAATGTCGAGCTTCTTGCAGAAACTCTCTCTGGTTCGGGGATGAAAATTTCGACCTTTTTAAAACCGCTTGATGCCGGAATAGCCGCAGGGAAAGAAAAATTCGATTTGTTTCTGCTGGATATTATGATGCCTGATATGTCAGGTTTTGAGCTTGCAAAAATTATAAAAGACTCCGAACTTAACGAAGATACGCCCATTATGTTTATTTCGGCATTGTCCGATTCTGAGAATAAAATTACGGGTTACAATATAGGTTCCTGTGCATATATTGAAAAGCCGTTTGATATAAATGTTGTGCGGTCGCAGATAATAAATACGCTTAAAACAAAGCAGCTTCAAAACGCAATGAATCATAAAAAAGAATCATTCATCGCAATGGTGACGCATGATTTGAAAGCTCCGGTGAAAGCAGAAATTGCCGCACTCGAAATGCTTGCCCAAAACTATATGCATTCGGCAAATGAATTTGAAAAAGAAATCGTAGGCGACCTGTTGGGTGCTTCAAAATATATGAAGAATCTTCTTGATAATGTTTTGAACAAATATTCCTTCGATAATAATGAGATTATGCTTAATAAAGAAAAATATGTGCTTGATAACCTTATTATTGAAAGTGTTGAAGAAACGAAATACCTTATGAAAGAAAAAGGGCTGAAATTTGATTATGTAAATAAGACCAGAAAAAGTTCCGCAGCCATTGATTATCTTGAAATAAAAAGGGTCGTACATAATCTTTTAATGAATGCGATAGAATATTCACCGAAAAATTCCGAAATTACTATAGAACTTTCGGAAAACAAAAAATATTTTGTCTTTTCTGTAAAAAATCGCAGCAAAGGTATTCCGCTGGGAAATCCCGATGACATTTTCAACAAGTTTGTATCATATGCAAACAAACATAAAAAAGTCGGTTCCGGACTCGGATTGTATATCGCAAAAAGAATAATAGACGCCCACAACGGCACAATACATATTGATACAAAACAAAAAGATTACATCAGATTTGTTTTCACATTGCCGAAATAAATTTAATTCATATAATGCATTAAAAAAGAAAGTGAACCATTTATAATAAAAAATATGGATGTACAGGTTTTAGCAGAATATATCGAGTTTTTGGAAGTGGAAAAAGGGCTTGCAAAGAATACTCTTGATGCTTATAAGTGCGATTTGGAAGAATTTATTGAATTTTGTGTGAAAAGAAATCTAACCTGTTTTGAGAACGTAAAAAGAAGTGATTTGAATGCATATATTCTGCAAATGCACGAAAAAAAATATTTACCTGCTTCCGTTATGAGGAAAATTGCATCGTTAAGAGGGTTTTTCAAATGGATGAACGCAAATGAAATAATAAGTTCCAATCCCGCACTGACTATTGAGCAGCCAAAGCTTCCGAAACGTCTGCCGAAAGTAATGACCGTGGAGGAAATAAATGCAATTTTGAATCAGAATCTAACGGAAATTCAGTCTGTTATTCTTGAACTTCTTTACGGCTGCGGGCTCAGGGTATCAGAACTTGTGAATTTGAAAGTTTCGGATATTGATATTAAATCAAAATACCTTCAGTGTATAGGGAAGGGTTCAAAAGAGAGGCTTGTGCCTCTGGGTAAAAAAGCTGTTTCGGCATTGAATAAATTTCTGCCTAAAAGAGATTTTTCAGTAAAAAAATATAATTTAAAAACAAAAAATTTATTGATAAATAATGAGGGCAGACAGCTTACACGGCAGGATGTTTACACTTTTATAAGCGAACAGGGGAAAAAAATTCACAAACACATTTCACCTCACACCCTCCGGCACAGCTTTGCGACGCATCTGCTGGAAAACGGTGCCGATTTAAGGGTTGTGCAGGAACTTCTCGGGCACAGCAATGTTTCCACAACCCAGTTATACACCCATATAAGCAAAAAACGTTTAAAAGATGTTTACTTTGCAATAAACGGTTGACATGATAGGATGAGGCTATGTTAGGACTATTTTTGACAGGCGTAAGACCGAATTCCGGAAAAACATTTGTAACAGCAGGGCTTGCCGCGACAATGCAGAGCCTCGGATATTCCACATGTGTCTACAAGCCTGTCGAAACAGGTGCCGTTGAAAAGGAAGGATATATTCTCGCTCCTGATTTAGTTTACGTAAGAAATGCCGATAAAAATATTACCACATACTGCAGCTATTTGTTCAAAAGCTGTAACCTTCCCTGCTTTGCGGCTCAGGAAGAAAACAAAGAAATCAATAAAGATGTCATATTTCAGGACTTTTACAGTATAACCGATGATTTTGAATGTATTCTTGTAAACGGTGTGGACGGACTTTCCATCCCTTACGGCAAAGATTTTTATGAAGAAAATGTTATCCGGATATTAAATCTGCCGCTTTTACTTGTTGCATCACCGATAAAATCTTCTCTGAGCGACATATTAATGACCATAGAACACGCCAGAACAAAGAATATTACCATACGCGGAATAATTCTGAACGATTGTCCTTTCGGGACGGATGATGTCAATATAAACAGTCTGCCGAACCTTATAGAACAGCATTCCGGAGTTAGGGTTCTCGGTATAATTCCGCATATTGACTCAATCACAAGGATAAAACCAGAGGATATGATTGCATATATCCTTTCCGGAGTTGATATTGAATCAGTTTTTGACGTAAAAATAGCTAAACTAAGCTGCTGACAGATTTTCCGGAAGGATTATTCCTGGAGAAAACAGGCAGAAATATGGTTTTCGCCGACTTGATATTCCGGCGGAACTTTTTCCGTACATATTTCCATACACTGTTTGCATCGCGGATGGAATTTGCAGCCCTCAATAATTTGTTGAATGCTTGGTGGCTGGCCTGTTATTGTTTCAAGACTCTTTTCCCTGTTTGAAGGAAGTGAATTTAACAGTGCAAGCGAATACGGATGTGTTGGATTTTCAAAAAATTCTTTTGCCGGTGCTTTTTCAACAATTCTGCCCGCATACATAACTGCTACGTTATCTGCATTTTCTTTTACAAGTGCTAAATCATGTGTTATCAAAAGAATTGCGGTACCGCGTTCTTTTTTTATTTTTTGCAGTAAACTCATTATCTGTGCCTGAATTGTAACATCCAGTGCAGTCGTAGGTTCGTCCGCAATAAGGATTTCAGCATTGCAGGCAAGTGCCATTGCAATAATTGCACGCTGTTTCATTCCGCCGGAAAATTCATGCGGATATGCCTTCAACCTTTCCTCTGCAGAAGGAATTTGTACGGCTTCAAATGCTTCCACAGCTTTTTTATGAGCCTCTTTTCCCTTTAAATTCTGGTGGATCTTCAACACCTCTAAAAGCTGGTCGCCTACAGTAAAAAGCGGGTTCAAAGAAGTCATCGGATCCTGCGGAATAAGTGCAATTTTGGAACCGCGTATGTGCTGCAGCTCTTTGCAGCTTAATTTTAACAAATCCTGATTTTCAAACGTAATTACTCCGGAAGTTATACCGGCATTTTTGGGTAAAAGCTGCAATATACTCATTGCACTTATTGTTTTGCCGCATCCTGATTCTCCGACAAGTGCAAGCATTTCCCCCTTATTTAAAGAAAATGTTACGTCAAATAACGCCTGTTTAAAACCGTTTTCGCAGTAAAACCCGAGATTTAAGTTTTCAACATCCAATAACTTCATAAAAATATTATAGCTTAATTAGTATTATTTGTAATCACCAAAAAGATACTTTTTGGATTTGTTAAGAATTATTAATAAGTTTTTAAATTTTAAAAAACACCTAATTACAAGCATTTCCGGCATGTATTCCATGAAAAAATGTGTCAGTACATGCAATTTTTAAGGAAAAAATTTTTTTATAAAAGCATAGGGGATAAAAATTAAAGAATTTTCTTTCACGGGGAAAATGGAAAGGGGAAAAAATGACAACCAGAGTTGACAGTATTAGTGCTGCATCATCAACAAGTTATGCAACCAAGCCTGATGAAAAGAAAAAGGCTGAAGAAAAAAAGAAACAGGAAGTGATTTCATTTAAACTTCCGGACGGTGTTGATTACAGCAAAAAATCAGAAAGGAAAGAACGTAAAGCCGAATTAAGAGGTGAATACGAAGATTTGGAAGCAAGATATTATGATCCTGTATCTGATGAGTATTTGACAGACAGGCTGAGTAAAAAAGAAGCAAAGAAATTTGCAGGACGTCAGGTTGACAACGAAAAGAGATATCAAGAATTTTTGAACACTGAAACATTCCTGTCAAAAGAAGAATATGAAAAAGCAAAAGCAGACCAGAAAGCAGGAAAAGCTTATCAGGGTAAAAATCTTGAATATATCAAGGATGAAGATGTAAGACGCTGGGTTGAAAATAACAAACACAAATTCTATAAAGACGGCAAATTTTCAAGCGACCTTTACAAACAGGAAATCGCAAAATGGGTCGGTACTGATTATAAAATGAACCTTGACGAAAGAGCTGCAGTATCTGCCGGCGGTGACAGAATGTCTAAAAAAGATGCAAAAAGAGCCGCAAAATATGCAGGTATTGATGTAGAAAAAGATTTAACATGGTTATACAGAACCGGAGCCATTGTCGGCGGTGTCGGTGCAGGTGCCGCAATAGGTGCAGTTGCCGGCGGAGCTGTTGTAGGCAATGCAAACTTTGACAGCTATGTTGTAGGACATCACCAGAATGGTACGACTGAAATTCTCGGTGAACAGCACTCTAAATCCAACGCAGTAAGTGCCGGAAGAAGAATCGGTGCATTGTCAGGAGCTCTGGGTGCATTACCGGCATCAATTCTTGCAGCAGCCAAAATTAAAGATGAAGGCGGAAAAGATGTATTCAATAATTCGACTGCAGAAAAGATTGTAAAAGATCCTGACGGTATTTTGAATGTAACCGAAGACGGCGGCTGCCGCACAATCGTCAGAGCTATTTTGAATTTACCAAATCTTTCTGAAAATGAAAAGATTGCAACTTTAGAATATGCTTATGGTAAAAATACAGGCAAAAAGGTTAATAAAAATGAGTTAATTGCGGCTTACGAAGCAGCTAAACTCATCAATGATTTGCCTCCGGAACCGACAACACCGACGGCTCCGACAGTGGCAACAACACCAACAACACCAACAACTCCAACCGGTTCAACAGTTCCGACAGTCCCGACGACTCCGACTGTTCCGACAACACCGACAGTATCTACTGTTCCGACGGCTCCGACAACTCCGACACCAACAACGCCAACAGAACCGCCGAAGCCTGAATACAATATGGTTACTGTAGAAAACGGTGAATCTATCGCAAGATTGGCTAAAAAATACGGAGTTTCCGAAAAAGAAATTATAGAACTTAACAGGGATCAGCTTAAATACTTCAAGAGTGCTACAGACTGTGAGGATAATAAAAAATATCTCGGTTTCCTTGTAGGTGCAAGAATTAAGCTCCCTCAAGACGCAAATCAGGAAGCTGTAAAAGAAAACCAGAAAACTAATTCTGAAATTGAAAATGCAAAATACAGAAAAGCATCTAAAAAACTCGACGGTAAATTGTGTCCGGAAAGAACAAAAACTTACAAACCGTTAGACGAAAACTTCCGTAAAAAACATAACATCAGAACAACTGATGAACTTGCCGAAGAACAGCAAAAAGCCGATGAGCAGAACCGTACAAAGCAAAAAGCTACTGAAAAAGCTCAGGAAGCCAAAAAGAAAGCAGAACAACAAAAACAGACTGAACAAAATGAATCCTACTGGGATACTTTTAAAAAGAAAGGACTCAACGGCGTATTCAACAGACTGTTTAGCTAAAATAATCTCAATAGGTGAAGTATTTTATATAACACCGGAAGATACACTCTCACAAAAATGCGGGAGTGTATCTTTTAGTATTCCGATATGACATTCAGCCGGTAAAAATAAATGCAGAGAATACGTATTTTTCTGTTCCGGCATGCCTTGAACAAGCTGTTTTTTAAATCTTTTACAAAACTTAATAAGTGCCAAAATCATGGAAAACCATGCTCTGAGCATGATTCCATGATTGAGATTCTTAAAACCATGTCACAATGCACTTTTTAACATGATTGACTTTTCAAAAGTGCCATAACTGCTGAATTGCAAGGGGTTGTTACAAAAGTTCATAATGACATGTTCCTCTATTGAAAAAAAATCCTTATTTTTTATAATGTAATTAAGGATAGGCGAGAGCCACAGAGGGGTGGAGATTCAGGCACTTTAGGTGTCATGGCTTTACTTACTCAATTAGTGAGTAGATAGTTGATAAATTGGAGATATAAAATTGTTTAGAAGCAGGGATATGGGCAGAGCAGTTGCTGTAAGAAGGTGGACACCGACCGCTCTTGAATGTTATAAAAGAGGTTGTAATTGTGAAGGTTGTTTTTACAGAGATTTTTTCAGCGGATCATCACAAAAATGCCAGATGAAAGCATCCGTTCTTGAACTGGTTAGAGTCATCGGTACTCCTAATGTAGAATTACAACAATTTCTTATAGAAGAGTAATTTCCTCTTTAAAAATTCCGTAAGTTGTGCTATAATATATAAGCGTATATTATATGGAGGGCAACATGCACATTTACGTAAACGGAAGAAACATTGAAATTACTGATGCTATTAAGGCTTATGTAAAGGAGAAAATCGGTAAAGTAGCAACACATTATGACCAGATTCAGGGCATAGATGTGGTGTTATCAGTTATCAAAAATCCTGCCGCATCAGGAAAACACGTTGCAGAAGTCAGCTGCAAAATGAATACGGGTGTTGTTCGTTGTGAAGAAGCCGCTGATTCAATGTATGAAAGTATTGATTTACTGGCAGACAAATTGAGCAGACAGGTTCAAAAATTTAAAGATAAATCTTTAGGTTCCGATAAGACATCTATCAGAACTGACGCTAAAGAACCTGAAGTCGCTGCCGAAACAGAAGAATAAAATATGATTAATAACAAGAAAGTCGTCGTTATAATGCCCGCTTACAATGCGGAAAAAACCCTGAAACAAACCTATGACGAAATCTATAAAGATTTTGTAGATGAAGTTATACTTGTTGACGACAATTCTCAAGACAATACAAAACTTGTTTCAAAAGAATTGAATATAAAAACGATTGTTCATAAAGAGAATAAGGGTTACGGCGGCAATCAAAAATCTTGTTATAAAGCAGCATTGAAATCCGGAGCAGACATCGTTGTGATGCTGCATCCGGATTATCAATATACACCGAAATTAATTCCTGCCATTGTTTGTATGATGGCATTTGAGCAGTATGATGCGGTGCTGGCTTCCAGAATGCTGGGAAATTCCGCACTCAAAGGTGGTATGCCGCTTTATAAATTTGTTGCTAACAAGTTTTTAACCGCATTTGAAAATGTTTTTACAGGCGAAAAACTCTCCGAATACCATACAGGTTTCAGAGGTTTTACAAAAGAGGTTTTGCAAAAATTGCCGCTTGCTGCATGCAATGATGATTTTATTTTTGATAACGAAATGATTGCGTTACTGTTTTACAATAATTACAATATAGGAGAGCTTTCATGCCCGACAAAATATTTTAAGGAAGCTTCTTCTATAAATTTTGTACGTTCATGTAAATACGGTTTGGGAGTTCTTGCCGTAAGCATAAAGTACAGGCTTGCTAAATGGGGATTTAAGTCAGGAATATTTAAAAACAATGCGGCAAAGCTGGACTTAAATACAGAGCTTGAATATTTTTATCAATAGTTTTCGGTGTCGTAAGCCGTCAGCATATTGTAATATCTATAAAAAAGCTCCCGATTACAGGAGCTTTTGACAATTAGCTTTCAACATATTCTCTTAAACGTTTACTTCTGTTCGGATGGCGGAGTTTTCTAAGAGCTTTAGCTTCAATCTGTCTGATACGTTCGCGTGTAACTCCGAACAACTGTCCGACTTCTTCCAGCGTTCTCTGGCGTCCGTCATCCATTCCGAAACGCAGTCTTAAAACATCGCGTTCTCTTGGAGATAATGTACAGAGAACTTCTGCCAAATCTTCTCTCAAAAGTTCCGATGCAACCGTTTTGATAGGTGCATCAGCTTCTTTATCTTCTATAAAGTCACCCAGACGGGAATCTTCTTCTTTTCCGATAGGAGTTTCAAGAGAGAGTGGTTCTTGTGCAATCTTAATAATTTCGCGGAGTTTCGGAATAGAAACATTCATTTCGATTGCCAGTTCATCTTCGGTTGGTTTTCTTGAAAGTTCCTGAGCGAGTCTTCTTGTGACTTTTTTCAATTTATTAATAGTTTCAACCATATGAACAGGGATACGGATTGTACGTGCCTGATCAGCGATTGCTCTTGTAATAGCCTGTCTAATCCACCATGTTGCATAAGTTGAGAATTTGAAACCTCTTTCGTGATCAAATTTTTCAGCGGCACGGATTAAACCCAGATTGCCTTCCTGAATTAGGTCGAGGAATAACATTCCGCGTCCGACATATTTTTTTGCAATACTTACAACCAGACGGAGGTTTGCCTGAACAAGTTTTCTTTTGGCAATGGCTCCAGGGGTGCCGCCTTCAAGAATTTTTCTTGCAAGTTCAATTTCTTCATTTGCAGATAATAACTTAATTCTTCCGATTTCTCTCAAATAGAGTCTTACCGGATCATCAACCGCAATACCCTTTGGTAATTCCATATCATTAGCGGATTCTTCTTCCGTGGAATTCATCATATAGATATCATCAAGGTTCATTTTATTACCCATTTTTTCGGTAACAATATCTTCAATGTTGTCGGTGCTGATATCCATATTCATGTAATTTACGCTGTCATCATCACCTTCTAATTGTCCATCCTCATCAATATCGTGTAAATCCAAATTCTCATCTTCGAGAACGCTTATAATAGAGGAGTTCGGTTGTCTTTTTTTAGTCATTTATTTTCTCCAATTTTATTTGATTATTTATTTTATCTCTTAGCTGCATTTGAATTTTCAGGGCTTCAGTTTCATCTTCATCTGCATTTTTGTACATTTTCCGCAACTTTTCTTTTTCTTCTTCCCATTGACAACGCTTAATTCTTGCAATATTTTCCCGTATTGCACATTCGAAGTCTTCGGGTTTCAGATTTGTAAACGTTTCGGATATACTTATTAAGTCTGTCAAAACCTTCTGCATTTCAGGCTTTTTAATATATTCCGTGTACAACTGTTCAATTAATTCCTTTACATTATTTACGGTAAGTATTAATTTGTCAATTGTAGATTTTACATTTATTAACGTTTCATTTGTAAAGTACGAATTATCAATCATTTCATTTATCCGGGCAAATGTAAAATGACTGTCAGGTACAAAAAAAACGCTCAATAAATTTTTTTGCACTTTTTCGGAAATTGTTAAGCTTTTTGTTACAATTTTTTTAATATCTGTTTCCGTATTAGATTCAAACCCGCTGCCAAACTTTAATTTACGGATTTCAGTTTCCAGTGAATTTTCGTTAATACCGATTGCATCCGCAACCATTTTCACATATTCGGAGCGTATGATTTCGTTGTTAATTTCCATTAAAACGGGAATAAACGATTTGATATAGCGTGTTTTTTCCTGCGGGGTTTTGTATTTGTGTTTATCTTTCAGGAAACTGTTTATCTGATAATCAATCAAAAGCGGAGCTTGTTTAACAATATCTTTAAAAGTTTCGGCCCCGACAGTTCTGATAAATTCATCGGGATCTTTGCCTTCGGGAGGTGCGATAACTCTGATTTCGCAAGAATACTTATCGTCAGATGCAGAAAGATAGCTTTCGTCAAACTGTTTTATGTCGCCGAGTCCTTCAAAAGCTTCTCTGATAATTGCAGCTCCTCTGTCAGTGGCTTTTTGTCCGGCGGAATCAGTATCAAAAGAGAGGTAAATTCTTCTTGATTTTGTATATCTGGACAGAAGTTTTACATGTTCCGAAGTCAGGGCTGTTCCGCAGGAGGCGACGGCATTTTCTATACCGTGAGCCTGTGCCGAAATTACATCGAAATAGCCTTCCATAAGGATTACGCCGTCTTCTTTTTTTATTGCGTCACGAGCTGTGTAAAGTCCGTATAGTAGTTTGCTTTTGTTGTATATCAAAGAATCCGAGGAATTCAAATATTTCGGACTCTGTTCTTTTTCCAGAGCTCTTGCCCCGAATGCGACATAATCACCTGTTTCATTTTGTATCGGAATAATAACTCTGTTTCTGAAACGGTCGATGTAGCCTCCGTTTTTACCTTTCAGAATAAGCCCGGCTTTTTCCAGAACACTGTCTGAAAAATCGGTTTTCAGAATATCGTACAGTGTTGTATAGGCTTTCGGGGAAATTCCAAGGGTAAATTTCTTTATAATATCACGGGAAATACTGCGGGATGTCAGATAATCCAGAGCGTCATCAGCTTCTTTGGAATGCTTGTTTAAAAGCAGGTCGTTATAAAATTCTGCTGCCTTTTGCGATGCAGCCGTCATTTCTTCTTTTAAACCTTTGGAAACTTCATTTTTTTTGAAGTTTTCCGGCATTTCAAGACCGAATTTTGCTGCCAAATCTTTGATTAAGTCAATAAATTCAATCCCTTTTGTATTCATAATAAAAGAAAGAGCATCGCCGCCCGCTCCGCAGCCGAAACACTTGTAGATACCAAGCTGCGGATTAACGGAAAACGACGGAGTTTTTTCTTTATGGAAGGGGCATAACCCCCAGTAGTGTCCGCCGTTTTTTTTGAGGATGACCTGCTCTGATACGACTTCCACAATATCGAGCCTGTCTTTAATTTGCGAAACTAATTCTTCTATTGTTTTAGCCATAAGTTCACCGATTAATTATATTTTAACATCAATAAAATTATTAGCAAAAGTCTTTGAAAATTTTTTAAAAAGCGGAAATCTAATCTATAGCCGCGGATTTTTGCTGGTTCAAATAAAAAATAAAGCAGCCCGTAAGCCGTGTTCTGTTTTAGATAATCATCTGTCTGGTATTGTGATTGCTCACAATCTCTAGCGATTTTTTAGAAGTGGGCGGACAGCCTTTAAAACCTTCAAATCAATCTTGCATCCGATCGGGGGTTGCCTGGCCGGTATTTCTCAACACCGCCGGTGAAGCTCTTAACTCACCGTTGCACCATTGCCTGTGACATTTGTCCATCGGCTGTATATTTTCTGTGGTCCTATCCACCGGCTCACGCCGTCCGGAGTTTCTCCGGCGATCTGTCCTTGGATGCACGGACTTTCCTCATCTTTCGGAGTATCCCGAAATCCGCGATTATCCGGCTGCTTTATTTGAACTTATTTTAACATAAAAAATAAAAAACAAATTTAAAAATTATTTTGAAAGAAATTTTATCAACTTATTTATATCTTTGTTCCAGATACCGTTCCAGTTTCTGATGAGAACATCAGCCGGTGTAATACCTTCAAGCGTATATTTTTTTATGTAATCAAGATACCTGTCATCACCGCAATTCTTTTCTATCAGATACTTTTCGCTTATATAGAGAATTTCTTTTGCAATATCTTTTCCGCGGACTCTTGCAATTTTTGCATCAAGCCCGCTTTTCGGAACATTGTATCTAAATTCCGAAAAGTCGTGATATTTGAAAGGTTTCAGCAGTTCTTCGATTTCATCCATAGCACAGGAAGAGGAAAAAATTCCTTTATAGATTGCAAGAACAGCACAAACAGCCTCTAAAGGCCCGCAGTCATGGTTTCTTATTTCAATAAAATTACGCAGTCTGACATCCGGAAAACAAAGATTAGCTTGCAGTAAATAATCTTCCATTGTCGGTTCAAAACCTTCAAATCCGCCGAGCATAAACTCTTTAAAATTCATTTTGCCGTTAAGTTCGACCGGCAGCCCTTCTCTGTTTATAAAGATTACCGGCGTTTCCATTACGTAATCTATGTATTCATCAAAAGAAAAATCATCTTTCAATTTATAAGCAAAACCGCATCTTTCGTTATCGGTATTCAGCCAGCTTAAAGCCCTGAACGATTTATAACCGGTGTCTACCCCGCCTCTTATCGGAGAATTTGCAAACATTGCTGTTATAAAAGGAACAAGTTTGTTTGCTATTTTAAACTTTCTCATAGCATCTTCTTCCGAAGAAAAATCAAAACATGCCTGAATGCCGGCGGTTTCTCTCATCATAACGTCGGAAAGAATTCCCCACAGATATTTTGCCATAACAGCGTATCGTTTTTTAGGAATAAGATTAATCATCTTATGTGTAGAGAGTGGGGAAACTCCGTAGCAGAGAAGTTTTATTCCCATCCTGTCCAAAATGGGAGCCATTAATTTATCTAAATTTTTAATCTTTTTCTCAAGAGCCTGAATGCTTGTTTCGGGTTTTAAACTCAGTTCAGTCTGGCATCCGGGTTCAAGAGTAATCGTATCGTGTCCGCATTTTAAGCCTATAATGTTATAATCATCCGTTATATAATCCCAGTTTTCAGCTTTGGCAAAAGCTCTTAAAAAATTGCAAACTCCGAATTCTGAACCATAGTCAACGGCTTTGTTTGTTACAACGGAAATCGGAAGCCTCTCGTATTCAACACCGATACTGTGCTGCGATATATCTTTGCACCCTGATGTATAAATTTTCAGAATGTCCTGATATTCCAAATGTTCCTGTAATTTTAAAGTATTCAATTCAGCCTCCGTAAAGTTATTATAACATCACCATAAATATCAAAAAATATTTAACAAAACATTTACCTGCTTGTGGTATATTAGTAAGTAAGATGAATTACTACGACAGAGCAAAATATTTCAGAACAAAAAAACGACTCGGGCAAAATTTCCTGATAAATGGTGAAGTTATTGCTAATATAATAGATTACGCGGAAATTTCACCGGAAGATACCGTTATCGAAATCGGCCCCGGAGTAGGTTTTGTAACGGAGCAGCTTGTAAAGCATGCTAAACATGTTATAGCAATAGAACTTGATGAAGAAGCAGTTAAAGAATTACAAAAACTTAATGCCCCGAACCTTACAATTATCCATAAAGATATTTTGAAAACGGATTTGTCTGAACTTTGTGAAGGCAAAGTAAAAGTGGTTGCAAATATCCCGTATTATATAACGAGCCCTATTATCGCACACCTGCTGGGTGAAATTGACGATTTGGAAAACAAAAACCGCAATAAGATTACCGATATTCTTTTAATGGTACAGGAGGAAGTTGCAAGACGAATGGTTGCAACGGAAAAATCTCAGTCTAAACAATACGGACTATTGACAATACTTTCACAATTCTGGGCGGATGTGGAAATAAAAGAGCTTGTCGGCAGGCGTTCATTTTATCCGGCTCCGAAAGTTAATTCCGCGTTAGTCAAACTTACGGTGAGAGAAAACCCTAAACTTGAATTATCAGACTATACACACTTTAGAAAAACAATAAAAGCAGCATTCTCTCAACGCAGAAAGAATATTAAAAATTGTCTTTTAAGCGGCGGATTTTCCAAAGAAAACATCCAAAGAGCAATGCAAGAATTAGGCCTTGACGAAAATACCCGCGGGGAAAAACTTTCAATAGAAGATTTCGGCAGCCTTTCGGAGGCTTTAAAAAATTAATTTTATCTGCGGGCTTGACTCGCAATCGCATTGATGTGACAGTAATGTGATTCTTGAATGTCCCAAACATCACTTTTCGCATCTGCTTAAAGGATTTTTTACGTCTTTCAGAATGATGTGCTTTAATGTTATGGCCGTTTTTTGTAAGTTTGCGTCATTGCGGGCTTGACCCGCAATCGCATTACCTGTAAAATTATATTATGCCTGAACAATATGGATATTTATATATCCTGACAAATACTTATAATACCGCATTTTACATAGGTGTCACATCTGACCTGAAACGAAGAATCTTTGAACATAAACAAAAATTAATTGAAGGGCATACTAAAAAATATAGTTTAAATAAACTGGTATATTTTGAAAAATATAATTTTATAGTTGATGCAATAAAGCGTGAAAAAAATTTAAAAAACTGGAAACGAAAATGGAAAATAGAGTTAATAAAACAATGCAACCCTAAAATGACAGATTTAACTCTATGGCTCTGTGGAAATAATATGAATAACAATATAGAAACAAAATTAGTAACTGATAAAGATATTAAGTATGAAATTCCGAATTATGCGATTGCGGGTCAAGCCCGCAATGACGCAGTAGAAAATAAAAAAATGTCAATTAAAATCCAGTGTCCGGCAAAAATTAATCTGACTCTAAAAGTTACAGGCAAACGTCCTGACGGTTTTCATAATATTGAAAGCATAATGCAGACCATAAGTCTTTTTGATTACCTGACGATAAATGCAGAATCCGCTGAAACTTTCGAAATTTATCTTTCCGGAACAAGCGATGAAATTCCTTATGATGAAAAAAATATTGTCTATAAGGCTGCAAAACTTTTTGGGGAAAAGTCCGGTATTTCACCGCAAAAGGTTGATATATTTATAGAAAAAAATATTCCTGTTGCGGCAGGACTTGCCGGCGGCAGCACTGATGCAGCCGGAACCCTTTTCGGATTGAATAAAATATTTAATGAACCTTTAAGCAAAAAAGAATTGCATGAGTTATGTGCCTCACTCGGGTCTGATTTAAATTTTTGTCTTGAAGGCGGAAGGCAAATGACAACGGGCAGGGGTGAAATTCTTGAACCTTTGCTGTATAAAGAATTTTCTCTTTCGCTTATCAAACCGCTAACCCTCGGGATTAGTGCAAAAGAGGCTTATACAAAATTCGCACAGAAAGAAAAAAACGGCAGGGCAAATTTTGTAAACGATTTGGAGTGGGCAATCCTCGGGGACTATCCGGAACTTCAAAAAATAAAAAAACTTTATCCGGATGCGATTATGTCGGGTTCAGGCTCAACGTATTATATTATCGGGAAAGAATTTTCACCTCTTGAGGGGTATATGACGAAAAATAATTTAACGACAATTCCGTATGGCGTGCAGACGGTTACTCCGGAGTAATGCAGATGTTTTTTAATACTCCGTAATCGTACAGTCACTGCCGATGTCATCCTGAAAGCGTAAAAAAATATTTGAGCCTTTTCAGTAATGTAGGTTTTGGTAATCTCTGATTACCGAAACATTTTTGTTGTGGTAAATTAAAATTTACTGTTCAGGATCTTACCGCCGGTATAGAATAAGAGATTCTGAACAGTCACGCTTCCTGTGAGCCGCCACAGTTAACGTTTCAGAATGACAGAAAATTTGTATGTCATCCTGAACTTGTTTCAGGATCTTAGAAAATTTTCACCTTTCAGCTCCGCTATCGTGCTAACGCACACGCTCCGCCATTAAAAGTAATGTAGATTGGGCATACATGCCCAACAATGAAATTACATTTATCTGTTGACAAATTTTAAGTAAAGTTTTAAAATAAATTTACTATTTTGAGGAAAGCATGGGTGAAAATCCCTCACTGGACCGCAGCCGTTACAGTCGGAATGCTCATTATAGTTGATGTTACCACGGAAATCTGGGAGATTTTTTTATGAACAATACTATCTTGAAAAACGGCACAAATGTTGTGTCTTTGGACACTGCAAAAAAAGCTTACGTATCCAATCCGTTAGGCGAAAAACAGAATGACAATACTGTACTTGTTGACAGTTACCTTAAACAGCTTGATTGGAAAGTCAATGAAAATTCCAACATGTCCTATTCGATTCAGGGACTTAACAACTACATTGCATCAGAAGTCAGTAAAACTTACTGGCTGAACAAAATTTATAACGAAAAAATTAGAAATGCTCACATTAGCGGGGATATTCATATCCATGATTTGAATATTATATCCGTATATTGTGTGGGTTGGGATTTAAAAGATTTGCTTACGGAAGGTTTTAGAGGCGTCAAGGGTAAAATTGAGAGCAAGCCTCCGAAACATTTCAGAACTGCCTTAGGACAAATTGTTAATTTTATGTACACAATGCAGGGTGAAGCTGCAGGAGCACAGGCATTTTCAAATTTTGATACTCTTCTTGCACCTTTTATCAGGTACGACAACCTTACTTATGAACAGGTTAAACAGGCGATACAGGAATTTGTGTTTAATATGAATGTTCCGACACGTGTCGGGTTCCAGACACCTTTTACAAATATTACAATGGATTTAACTGTCCCTACGTATTATACAGAACAGCCTGTCATAATCGGCGGTGAACTTACGGAAGATACTTACAAAGATTTTCAGCCTGAAATGGATTTGTTAAATAAAGCATTCTTTGAAGTTATGATGGAAGGGGATGCCTCGGGCAGAGTCTTTACATTCCCTATTCCGACCTATAATATTACTAAAGATTTCGACTGGGATAACGAAAACCTGACAGGTCTTTGGGAAATGACTGCAAAATACGGTATCCCTTATTTTTCAAACTTTATAAATTCTGATATGTCACCTGAAGATGCCCGTTCAATGTGCTGCAGATTGAGAATAGATAACCGCGAACTTGAATACAGAGGCGGCGGTCTTTTCGGCTCAAATCCGCTCACGGGTTCTGTCGGTGTTGTGACGATTAACCTGCCGAAAATTGCCGATAATGTTAAAAATAAAGGAGAATTTTTAGAACAGCTTTCGCAAAAAATGGAAATTGCAAAAGAAAGTCTGGAGATAAAACGCAAACTTCTTGAAGATTTGACGGACAAAAACCTCTATCCTTATACAAAATTTTATCTGAGAGATATAAAAGCACGTTTCGATGTTTACTGGAAAAACCATTTTTCTACAATCGGACTGATAGGTATGAATGAGGCGTGCTTAAACCTCCTTGGTTCTGATATCGGCAGTTTCCGCGGCAAACAATTTGCACTGGATGTTATGGACTTTATGAGAGCGAAAATTGTTGAATTCCAGAAAGAAACAGGCAACAATTATAACCTTGAGGCAACACCCGGGGAAGGAACTTCATACAGGCTTGCGAAACTCGACAAAAACCATAAATATAAATATTTTACAAATTCTACCCAGCTGCCGGTAGATTATACCGATGATATTTTTGAGGTTCTTGACCATCAGGACGAATTGCAGACAAAATACACGGGCGGAACGGTTGTGCATATTTTTGCGGGTGAGAGAATTACAAACCTTGAAACAATGAAAAATCTCGTGAAAAAAGTCTGTAACAATTACAAACTTCCGTATTTCACTTTCTCCCCGACCTTCAGCACCTGTCCGAACCATGGCTATGTTGCCGGTGAACACTTTAAATGTCCGGACTGCGGAGCGGACTGTGAAGTTTATTCAAGAATTGTAGGCTACATAAGACCCGTCAGTCAGTGGAATAAAGGTAAACAAACGGAATTTCACAATAGAACTAATTTTGATGTGGACACTTGCGGGTGTAATTAAAAACGAAAGTACCGTTAAAAAACGGCAGCACCGGATTAGATAAAACTATGTTAATAGGCGGATTACAAAAGACATCATTACTGGATTTTCCGGACAAAATAAGTGCTATAGTATTCACGGCGGGATGTAATTTCCGCTGCGGATACTGTCATAATCCGGAATTAATCAATCAAGTTACAACCGTAAAAGATATTTTTGAGTTTTTAAATTCCAGAAAAGGAAAGCTGGACGGAGTGGTTATTACCGGCGGAGAGCCATGTTTACAGAAAGATTTGCCGGAATTTATAAAAAAAATTAAAAGCCTTGGCTTTGCCGTAAAACTTGATACTAACGGCAGTTTCCCCGAAATGCTTGAGAAAGTTTTGCCGGATGTGGATTATGTTGCAATGGATATAAAGGCACCGCTTAATAAATATTCAAAAATCGTAAACATTAATGTAAATATTGATAATATTCAAAAAAGCATAAACTTGCTGAAAAACAGCGGTATTGACTACGAATTTCGTACAACTGTAATAAAATCCCAGCTTTCATATAAAGATTTTGAAGAAATAGGCATTCTTATACAAAACGCACCGCGATATTATCTGCAAAAATTTGTACCCTCAAAAATTCTCGACCCTTCTTTAAAATCGGAAACAACCTATTCAGCGGAAGAATTTGAAAAAATAAAAAAAGTTCTCACCCCGTATATCTCTGAAATATATGTAAGATAAAGATTAAGATTTCTTAAAATTCATAAATCGGGTATTCACTATTTAAAATGTATGAAGTACAATAGATATATCATGAGCGTTGTAGAAGAAAAATTATATTCTGACATCCCGCCGACAAAGTTGAGGAATAAAGAGGAGAAATTTAAACCGGCCAAGACCAGCAAATTCTGGCTCTGGGTTGCAAGTATGTTTTTCTTTAACATGCTGCAAAACAGGTTTTACGCATTCCGCTATAAAGGGGCGGAAAATGTTATGGAAAAAGGTGTTCCGACTATTCTTTTTGCCCCTCATTGCAACTGGTGGGACGGAATTGTCATGTATAATGTTACACACAGAATTTTCCATAAAGAAATACGTTTAATGATAGAAGAACTCAATCGTTTTCCGCTTTTAAGACGCGGCGGAGGTTATTCCGTTTGCAAAAAATCTCCCCAATCAGCTATGAAAGCTCTTCAATATTCGGTTGATGTTGTAGGGGATTTAAAAAATATACTTTGTATTTTTCCGCAAGGAATCATAAGACCTCCACATTACAGACCTATAGTTTTCCAGACAGGACTTGCATACATCGCACAGAATGCGGTCAAGCGTTACGGAAAAGTAAACCTTGTACCTATGGCTGTTGATTATTGCTTTTTGAGAGATAATCGACCTGAAGTTATCGTAGAATTCGGACAGAAGATTACATTGACGAAAGAGCATACTATTCAGGATAGAAAAGAACTTACACATTTACTTGAAAGAAGTTTGGAAAAAACATGCGATGATCAACTCCAAACAATTTCTGCCGGCGATTTAGATAATCACAAAATTTTGTTTAAGCAGCATTTAAAATGGTACAGACGTATAGAACAACGTCTGAAACGTATTGATATTCCGCCAGTTGCGGATGTTTAATTAAGTGCCGGATGGTTTTTGGACACTCCGCTATCGCACAGCCGCACGCATCATGTCATCCTGAACTAGTTTCAGAATCTTGCCGCTGTATAAAATAAGAGATTCTGAACGGTGACAAATTTCGTGAGCCGCAGCGATTAACGTTTCAGACTGACATGAAGAAAAATCCCCATTCTCTTCCCCCTTTATAAAAGGGGGCTAAGGCTCTGCCTCCCTTATAAGGGAGGTGGCACGGAGTGCCGGAGGGTTTTAAATACTCCGAAATCACAAACCCCATGTCATCCTGAAAGCGTAGAAAAATCAGTTGAGCCTTTCAGGCGAAACTTTATTTTTCGAGCTGTTCAGGATCTTGCCATCTGTATAGAAAAAGAGATTCTGAACAGTGACAATTTCCGTGAGCCGCAGCGGTAAATATTTCAGACTGACATGAAGAAAAATCCCCCTTCTCTTCCTCCTTTAAAAAAGGGGCTAAGTTATAGCCTCCATTCATAAGGGAGGTGCCGCGTATGCGGCGGAGGGTTTTTCATGTAATTAAACAGCGATTTTTATTGAAATATTAATTAATATTACCTATTATTACAAAATGTAAAAATTGTTTTTGAATACTTCAAATACTGTTATAGCCTGCGGAACGGCTATATCTATCATGTATTAACACGTCTGTGTCTGTCAATTTTTTAAAGAAAAAATCCTTTACATATATACAAGAGGTATCAAAAAGAGATACGCAGGGGATAATTTAAAGGGAAAAAGGAGATTATTTATTATGTCAGACTATGTTATTCAACGTGGTGACAATTTGTCACGTATTGCAAGAACTCATTGTACGGATGTTCAAACTTTGATGAGATTAAATCCTCAAATTAAAAATCCGAATTTAATTTTTAAAGGTGATACACTTAAACTTCCTGAAGCTAAAATGGATACATTTACAAGGGAAGCTGCACCGCAGGAAGTTCCGCAGCAACCGGCCACACCGGCATATAATCCACAAGCAGAAGTTCAGGAAGAAGTTGTAACAGAAGACCCGGCCGCCAATCCTGCAACTGTAACGGAAGAAAATCCGCAGCCTGCACCGCAGTCTGCCGGTAATACCGGTGACTGTACAAATCCGTTTCTTTATGCGGCAGGCGGTGCTGCAGCAGGTGTTATAGCAATGAAGGCAGTCGAAAAATCAGCACCTTATGTGAAAAAAGGAGCAGTAAAAGCAGCAACCGCAGCTAAGAACGGAGCTAAAAAAGCAACAGCTGCAGCTAAAAAAGGTGCTCAAGCAGCCGCAACCGCAACTAAAGACGCTGCTCACAAGCTTTCCGATGCAACAAAAGAAGCTATCAAATCAGGTAAAGCAAAAATTGTTGCTGCAGGTGAAAAGCTTAAAGGCAAAGCAAGTGCAGCAAAAGTTGAAGCTGTAAAAGCCGGTAAAGTATTAGCCGCCAAAGGAAATCAAGCAGCCGCAGCAGCTAAAGGTGCAACCAAATCTGCAGGTAACAGTGTAAAAGCAGCTGCACAAAAGATTGCCGGCAAAACCAAAGCAGCCGCAAAATCAGCAGGTAATGCAGCGGCAAAAAGCGGTAAAGCAGCACTTGCCGCAACAGGCAAAGCAGCTCCTACTATTATGAAAGCAGCAGGTAAAGTTGCAAAACCTTTAGCAGTAGCATACGCAGCAGTGGAAGTCGCAGATGCTTACCAGAAGGGCGGAACAAAAGCCGCAGTTAAAAAAGGTGCCACAACAGCTTCCGCAATCGGTGGTGCATGGGCAGGGGCTAAGCTCGGTGCAATGGCCGGTGCAGCAATCGGTTCAGCAGTTCCTGTAGTCGGAACCGCAGCAGGTGCCTTAGTCGGTGGTATCATTGGCAGTATCGGGGGTTGGTTTGCCGGTGAAAAAACTGCAGAAACAGTTCTCGCGTAATCCCTTAATTATAAAATATACGTCTGTCATATTAAATAATAAAATACCGGAGCAATGCTCCGGTATTTTGCGTGTTTGACAATTAATTGCACAGTTGCCGCATCATGGCATCCTGAAAGCGTAGAAAAATTAGTTGAGCCATTTTAGTAATGTAGGTTTTGGTAATCTCTGATTACCGAAACATTTTTGTTGTGGTAAATTTTAATTTACCACAACCTACTGTTCAGGAGCTTAGTACCGGTATAGAAAAAGAGATTCTGAACAGTGACAATTTCCGTGAACCGCAGCGGTTAACGTTTCAGAATGACATGAAAAAATCCCCCTTTTCTTCCCCCTTTATAAAAGGGGGCTAGGGCTCTGCCGACCTTATTATTTCAATTATGTAAGACCCCTCACCCCAGCCCTCTCCTGTCTTGGATTTGCTCCACGCTCACAGAGTGTCGCCTTTCGAGCAAATGCTCTACCGGCACCTTCTGTTCGCTATCCGGATTCGCTTTGCTCCATCCGTCCGCAAATCCGCCGCAAGGGGAGAGGGAGCAAAGTAGGTTTGGCTTTCAGCCAAACAATGAATACTTTTCTATTACGATGAGAAAGAAAAGCACGTTGAATTACTGCAATGCTTCGCATTGCAAGACCGAATGGATGACGTGAAAATTTTCTGTCATCCTGAACTGGCTGCAAAATCCGTTGAGACGAAGTCGAAACGTGATTTTATGCCCCTACCTGGTGTTTCAGGATCTTAGAAAATTTTCACCTTTCTGCTC